>DASZOA010000491.1:0-3200 GCA_035551055.1 Solirubrobacteraceae bacterium | reverse complement strand
GCCCTGCCTCGTCCGTGCGCTCCAGGCCGATCGAGCGATCGAACCGCCCCGGCCGCAGCAGCGCAGGGTCGAGGCCGTCGGGGCGGTTCGTCGCCGCGACGACGATGATGCCCTCCGAGCCGACGAACCCGTCCATCTCGGTGAGGATCTGGTTCAGCGCCTGCTCCTGCTCGTGCCCGCCACCGACGTCCTCCGAGGCGCGCCGCTGGCCGATCGCGTCAAGCTCGTCGATGAAGATAATCGACGGCACGTTCGCGCGCGCGTCGTCGAACAGGCTGCGCACGCGCGACGCGCCGACGCCGACGTACATCTCGACGAACTCAGCGCCGGAGACGTAGTAGAAGGCCGCGCCGACCTCGCCTGCCAGCGCGCGCGCGAGCAGCGTCTTGCCCGAGCCGGGCGGCCCGTACAGCAGCACACCGCGCGGGATCGTCGAGCCGACGCTCGCGAAGCGGCCCGGATCGGCCAGGTACTCGGCGATCTCGCGCAGCTCGGCGACCGCCGTCGCCTGGCCCGCGATGTCGTCGAACGTCACGTCGGGGGCATCGTGCCTGAACTGGCGGCTCCTGCGCGAGAACGGCCCGCTCCCGCGTCTCCACGAGAACAGGAAGTAGGCCAGCACGGCGATGCTCATCAACACGGGGACCACGAGCGTCAGCGTGCTCGCCAGGCCCTTGTGCGCCTGCTGATCGATCCGCACCGGCACGCGGTTGGTGATGAGCAGCTCGAGCAGCGGGGTCTGGTTGGCGGTTCCGCCGCTGGTGGCGTAGGACTTGAAGTACGCCGTGCGGTAGTTCGCCAAGCGGCCGTCGCGGCGGCGGTACGTCCCGACGACGAACGAGTCGAAGTTCAGGATCGTCGCATCGAGCACCTGCCCGGATTCGACGCGCTGGACGAACTCGTCGTAGCGCAGCACGTCGCCGTCGACGTGCGGGCGCGTGTGGTCGACTGCGAGCACGAGCCCGGCGAGCCCGGCGAGCAGCACGGCCAGGAACGCCGCGTCCAGCCGGTGCGTGGCAATCCACCGTCGCCAACCTGTCATCCCGTTGCGTGCCTCCCGCGTCCGGCTCCCGCAAGAGCCCCGATGAACGACGCCGCTCTCAACTCCTGCGTCCCAACGCGGCCGCGCCTCCGAGGAGCAGCGCGACCGCCAGCATCCCACCGCCGAGGACGGTGAGCAACCTCAGATCGCCGCCGTCGTCGCCCGCCCCGGGCGGCGACGGGCCGGCGAACGCGCCGCGCTCGCGCGCGGGACGCAGCAGCGAACGCTTGTCGAGGATCCCCGAGCCCGCCACGAACGTCCAGTCGACCGGCGACGTCGAGTCGTACGCGAACGCGCCCTCGCTGAACAGCAGCGGGACGGCCGGAGCGTCGCGCTCGAGCTGTGCGAGCAGCGCGGAGACGGCGTGGCGACGCGAGCCCACCGTGGGCGCGGCGGCGACCTGCGCGGCGAGGCGGTCGAACGCCGCGCTGCGGTAGCCGGAGCGGTTGAGCACGCCCCCGCCGCGCTCGCCGAAGAGGGCGCCCAGGTAGTCGGGGTCGAACGAGGCAAGCGCCGGGATGCTCCAGATCGCCACGTCGAAGCTCGGGGCGCCGTCCCCCCCTTCGCCGACGGCCCGGCCGAGACGAGCCCGCGACAGCACGGCGAGCCGCGCGCGAGCGCCGGCCCGCCGCAGCGCGAGCACGACCTGCCGGCCCGCCTCGCGCCGCACGCGGTCGTGCGCCGGCGCGAGCTCGCGGACCGGCGGCAGGCCGAGGGCCGCGAGCGATCGCCCCGGACGCGGCGGCACGAGCGTGGTGGGTGGTGGCGCCCAACGCGACTGCGGGTGCAGGAATCCGGTCGTGGCGGGCAGCCCGTCGCCGGCGGCGCGCGCGATCCGCCGCCGGTCGAGCGCGGCCGCGATCGTGCGGCGGACCTCGGCGCGGTCGAACGGCGGGCGCCGCACGTTGAACATCAGCATCGTCCCCAGATACAGCGGACCGCGCGCGATGCGCACGCTGACCGAGGCAACGCGGGCGACCTGCTCGGGTGTCAGCGTGAACGGCAGCGCGTCGGCGTTGCCCCGGCGCAGTGCCGCGAGCATGTCGGTCGCCTCCGGGATCACCGGCACGTCGACGCGGTCCACCGCCGGACGGCCGCGGAAGTAGTCGCGTACCGCCGCGAGCTGCACGCCGCCGTCGCCCCGGCGACCTGCGAGGCGGTACGGTCCGCTGCCCACGGGCGCCCCGGCGGGGGCTCGCAATCCGGAGCCCACGCCGCGCCAGACGTGGGCGGGCAGGATGGGGACGTCGGCCAGCGGCTGATCGGCGAAGCCGATCGACGGATGGCGCAGCCCGAACTCGACGGTCCGCGCGTCGCGGGCGCGCACCGACGCCAGCGCGTGGAGCTGCGGCGCGAACCGCGGATGGCGCCGCGCGCGGATGAAGTCGTACGTGAACGCGACGTCGCCGGCGGTGAGCGCGCGACCGTCGTGCCAGTGCAGATCGTCGCGCAGGCGCACGACCACGCGCCGGCCGCCCTCGAGCGCCTGCACCGAGCGAGCCAGCCACGGCCGCGGCAGCCCGCGCGCGTCGCGCCAGGTGATCGTGTCGTAGACGAGCGCGAGCAGGGGGTAGCCGAGCGCGAATGTCAGTGGTGTCAGGGTTCCGGGGTCGCGTGGGAAGGGGACCCGCACGGTCGTCGCCTGTGCGGCGGCGGGGGCCACCGTGGGTGCAAGCGCGGCGGTGGCGAGCACGGCGAGCCGCGGCCGCGTGAGGAGGCGCCGTAGTCGCGTCGCGCACATAGACATCTCACATCTAGCGACCTATGATACGAGGGCTGCTCGCACCGAGCGCCCCGGTCCAGCGGATGTCACCGGGAGGGGACATCGGAGGTCGCGACGAGAGGAGACGTGGTGCTGCGCGCAGGGGCAATGATCCATGACAGACGTCGCCGATGGGGCCTGGTCGCCCTCGTCGTCGCTGCGAGCGCGCTGATCCCGGCGGCGCTTGCGTTCGCCTGCAATCCGCAGGCGTACCTGACGCTCGACCGCGGCGCGTACGCGCCGGGGGACTCGGTCCGCGTGAGCGGCTCGTTCTTCCGCGAGAACGCGAACATCACGGTGTCGATCGACCGCACCGGCCAGTCGGCCACCGTCAGGACGTCTGGCAACGGCTCCTTCCAGACGACCTTCGCGCTGCCCTCCAGCGCAGCGACGGGC
>DASZOA010000490.1:0-5027 GCA_035551055.1 Solirubrobacteraceae bacterium | reverse complement strand
ATCCACTGCCACGACGACGGCGGCTGCGCGGTCGCGAACACGCTCATGGCGGTCGAGGCGGGCGCGACCCAGGTGCAGGGCACGATCAACGGGATCGGCGAGCGCACCGGCAACGCGAACCTCATCACGATCATCGCCAACCTCCAGCTGAAGATGGGAGAGCGCGTCGTCACCGACGAGCAGCTGCGCCTGCTGACGGCCACGGCGCACTTCGCCGACGAGCTGCTCAACCGCCAGCCCGACGCCCACCAGCCGTACGTCGGAAAGCACGCCTTCGCCCACAAGGCGGGCCTGCACGTCGCCGGCGTGCGCGCCGACACGACGACCTTCGAGCACGTCGACCCGGCGCTCGTCGGCAACCAGCGCGACCTGCTGATCTCCGAGCTGTCGGGCCGTGGGACGGTCGCCGAGAAGGCCGCCGACGCCGGTCTGCCGGTCGACGACGCGGCGTCCGCCCGGATCCTCGAGCGCGTCAAGGCGTTGGAGCACGCGGGTTACCAGTTCGAGGCGGCCGACGGCTCGTTCGAGCTGCTCCTGCGCAAGGAGGCCGGCGAGTACGAGCCGCTGTTCCGCCTCGAGAGCTGGCGGACCATCGTGGAGCAGCGCGCCGACGGCCGCGGCGAGACCGAGGCGACGATCAAGATCTGGGTCGACGGGGAGCGCTACGTCAAGGTGGCCGAGGGCAACGGCCCGGTCCACGCGCTCGACGCCGCGCTGCGGGCGGCGATCACCGAGGCGCACCCGCACCTCGCCGACATCTGGCTGACGAACTTCAAGGTGCGCATCCTCGACGAGACGAAGGGCTCAGACGCGACGATCCGTGTGCTCATCGACGCGACCGACGGCGTCGACACGTGGGGCTCGATCGGCGTCTCGACGAATCTCATCGAAGCGTCGTGGGCCGCGCTCGTCGACTCGCTGGAGTACGCCGAGCAACCCAGCCGCGTCCCGCGGCGCGGCGGCGCCGTGACGCGCCGTGCGAGCCCCGCCGCGGGCGTGCGGACGAGCACCGCCGCGCGGCGCTAGCGCGATGAGCGTCGAGCCGGCGACCGGGGAGATCCCGCTCGCGCGGCCGGTCCTCGGCGAGGCCGAGGAGGCCGCGGTGATCGAGGTGCTGCGCTCCGGCCAGCTCTCGCTCGGCCCGCGCGTGCCGGCCTTCGAGCAGGCCTTCGCCGCCCGCCTCGGCGTCGCCCACGCGTGCGCGGTGTCGAGCGGCACCGCCGGGCTGCACCTCGCGCTGCGCGCGGCCGGCGTGGGCGACGGCGACGAGGTCGTCACGACGCCGTTCTCGTTCGTCTCCAGCGCGAACGCGGCGGTCTTCGAGCGCGCCCGCCCCGTCTTCGCCGACATCGATCCCCGCACGCTGAACCTCGACCCGGACGCCGCCGCCGCCGCGATCACCGAGCGCACGGCGGCGCTGCTGCCGGTCCACATCTTCGGCTATCCCGCCGATCTGCCCGCCTTCGAGCGGCTCGGGCTGCCGATCGTCGAGGACGCCTGCGAGGCGCTCGGCGCGATCCACGCCGACGGGACGCCGGTCGGCGGGCGGGGGCATCCGGCCGTCTTCGGCTTTTATGCGAACAAGCAGCTGACGACGGGCGAGGGCGGCATCGTCACGACCGCGGATCGCGAGGTGAAGGCGCGGATCGACTCCGAGCGAAACCAGGGGCGCGCGCCCGACATGGGCTGGCTCGATCACGATCGACTCGGCTTCAACTACCGCCTCAGCGACATCGCCTGCGCGATCGGCCTCGCCCAGCTCGAGCGCCTCGACGAGCTGCTCGCCGGCCGTGCGCGCGCCGCGGCGCTGTATCGCGAGGCGCTCGCCGACGTCGAGGGCCTCGAGCTGCCCTGCGAGGACGCCGGCGGCGATCGCCGCGGGTGGTTCGTCTTCGTCGTCCAGCTGCCGCGCGGCAGCGACCGCGACGCGACGATCGGCGCGCTGCGCGAGCGCGGCGTGCAGTCCAAGCCCTACCTGCCGGCGATCCACCTCATGACGTACTACCGCGAGGTGTTCGGCCACCGCGAGGGCGAGTTCCCGGTCTGCGAGGACGTCGCCGCGCGATCGGTCGCGCTGCCGTTCTTCCCGCAGCTGGCCGAGAGCGAGGTCGAGCGCGTCGCGGCCGCGCTTCGCGCGGCGCTCGGCCGCTGAGCCGCGCAGCACGATCTCGGTCGAGCGCATCTACACTCGCGCGCGATGTCGCGCTTCTCCGAGCCGCAGGACCCGATCTTCCGGCGCCTCAACTCGTCGCTGTCGTTCGACCGGCGCCTGTGGCATCACGATGTCGCGCAGTCGCGCGCCCACGCCCGGATGCTCGCCGCGCAGTCGATCATCGCCGCCGACGAGCGCGATGCGCTGCTCGCCGCACTCGACGCCGTCGAGGCCGAGCTCGTCGCCGATGCGTTTGCGTTCGGCGCCGACGACGAGGACATCCACATGGCGATCGAGCGGCGCGTCACCGAGATCGCCGGGCCCGTCGGGGGCAAGCTGCACACCGCGCGCTCGCGCAACGACCAGGTCGCGACCGACGTCGCGCTGTTCGCGCGCGACTCGGCGGGCCACGCGGCGCGCGCGGTCGACGCGCTCGCCGGCGCGCTGCTCGACGCCGCCGAGCGGCACCTCGACTGGCCGCTGCCCGGCTACACGCATCTGCAGCGCGCACAGCCGGTCTACCTCTCGCACCACCTGCTCGCTTACGTCTGGATGCTGCTGCGCGACCGCGCGCGCTTCGCCTTCGCCGAGTCGCAGACGGCGGCGCTGCCGCTCGGCGCGGGGGCGCTCGCCGGCGTGAGCTTCGAGACCGACCGCGCCGCCGTCGCCGCCGAGCTGGGGTTCTCGGAGGTCGCTGCGAACTCGATCGACGCCGTGTCGAACCGCGACTTCGTCCTCGACTACCTGTCGGCGGCGGCGACCTGCGCGACGCACCTCAGCCGTCTCGGCGCCGAGCTCGTCCTGTGGTCCAGCGAGGAGTTCGGTTTCGTGACGCTGCCCGACGCGTGGACGTCGGGCTCGTCGCTCATGCCCCAGAAGAAGAACCCCGACGCCGCCGAGCTGCTGCGCGCCAAGGCGCCGCGGATCGTCGCGCACCTCGGCGCGCTGCACGGCGTGCTGCACGCGCTGCCGCTGACCTACAACAAGGACCTGCAGGAGGACAAGGAGCATCTGTTCGACACCGTCGACACGCTCGACCTGTGCCTCGCGGCGGCGGCGGCGATGATCCGCGGCGCGCGCTTCGACCGCCGGCGAATGGCGGCCGCGGCGTCCGACGACCTGATCGCCGCGACCGACGTCGCCGACCACCTCGTCCGGCAGGGGATCCCGTTTCGCCGTTGCCACGCGATCGTCGCCGGCCTCGTGCGGCTCGCCGTCGACTCCGGCCGCCGGCTCGGGGAGCTGACCGACGACGAGCTCGCGGCCGCGGCGCCGCAGCTCGACCCGGTCGCCTTCCGCGAGCTGCTCGAGCAGAGCGCGTGGCTGGAGTCGAAGGTCAGCGCCGGCGGCACCGCGCTCCCGCGCGTGCGCGAGCAGCTCGAGGCCGCCCGCAGCGCGCTCCTGCTGCACGCGGCGTGACGGCGGACCGCTGGCTGCGGATCGCCGGGCCGAAGGGGCCGGGGCCCGGCTGACGGTGACCGCCACCGGCGAGCGCCACCTGCGCGCGCTCGAGCTGCCGGTCGTCGAGGCCGCGGAGGCGCTCGTCGGCTGCACGATCGCGCACGGCGACACGAGCGGGGTGATCGTCGAGACCGAGGCCTACCACGAGAGCGAGCCCGCCTGCCACGCCTTCGTCGGGCTCACGCCGCGGACGCGCACGCTCTTCGGGGCGCCCGGGATGGCGTACGTCTACCGCTCGTACGGCATCCACGCGCTGCTGAACGTCGTCGTCGAGCCCGAGGGCGTCGGCGCCGCGGTGCTGATCCGCGCCCTCGAGCCGCTGACCGGCGCCGAGCGGATGCGCGATCGGCGCGGGCGCACGCTGCCGAGCGACCTGTGCTCGGGCCCCGGCAAGCTCACGCAGGCGCTCGGCATCGGCCTGGAGCTCAACGCGACGTCGCTGCTCGGCGGCCCGATCGAGCTCGGGCCGCCGCCGCCGGGCCGCGTGCCGCCGCCGCTCGTCGTCGGACGGCGGATCGGCATCACGCGCGCGACCGAGCTGCCGTGGCGCTTCTGCGCCGCGGGCAACCGTCACGTCTCGCGGCCCTGGCCGCCGCGGCCGCGCAGCTGAGAACGACGCGCGAGCCGGCTGATTCCACGATCCGCAGCGGCCGCGGAGTCAACCGTCTACGGCTGCGGCGCCGCGCCGCCGGACTCGGCGACGGGCGCCGGCGGGGCCGCCGGCGCGGGCGCCGGCGGCGCGCCTGGCGCCGCCGGCGCGGCTGGCGCCGGCTGCGGCGGCGTCGCGTTCCCGCCCTCGGGCGCCTCCGCGCCGCCGTCGTCGCGTGCAGCGCCGTCGGCTCTGGGAGCCGGCGCCGTCGTCGACTGCCCCGGCGCGGAGGGCGCGGTCGCCGTCGGAGCGGGCGCCGTCGTCGTCGGGTCGGTCGCCAGGCCCGCCTCGATGCACCGCTTCGAGGGCTTCTCGCCGGGCTTGCGCCTGCCCTCCTCGCGCTCGCACTGGCGCTCGAGGCGCTGCTGGTCGGCCTGGATGACGCCGAGCATGAAGTCGCGCCAGATCTGCGCGGGATACGTCCCGCCCGCCACCGGCTGGCCGCGGTACTCGCTGCGCATCGGTCGCACCTCGTTCGGATAGCCGACCCAGACCGCGACCGTCAGCCTGTCGGTCGCCCCGACGAACCAGGCATCGCCGTAATTCTCGGTCGTCCCCGTCTTTCCCCACGCGCGGACCTTGCCGAGGTTCGCCACGCGCGCGGTGCCGACACGGACGACCGACTCCAGGAGCCGCGTCGTGCTCTGCGCGACGTGCTTGGCGATCACCCGCTTGTGCCGCGCGCGGTTGCGGTCGACGACGCGCCGGCGATCGTCGCGCAGCGTGACCCGGCGGATCCCGACGGGCCCCCTGCGGTCGGCGCCG
>DASZOA010000489.1:0-1663 GCA_035551055.1 Solirubrobacteraceae bacterium | reverse complement strand
GCGCCAGCCGCGAGCAGGCGGTCGCCGTGCAATCCCAGACAACCGCGACTCCCCAGCCACAGAACGCTTCGGATTGGGCAGGCCAGACCGTGCTCGACCGCGCCGGCGAGAAGATCGGCACGATCGAGGAGATCTATGTCGTCAGGAGACCGGTCAGCCGGAGTGCGCGCTGGTCGTCCATCGCCACTACGGCATCGACTCCGGCGAGCGCGGCGGCGCCTCGGCGGGTGCCACGGCGCCGGGCGGCGACGCCGCAGCCGCGCAGCGTCCGCAGCAGCGCGAGACCCCGCGTCAACCTGCCCCGCAGCGCGCGGGGGCAGGCAGCTCAGGCGGTCAGCAGCAGGCGGCCGGCTCGACGCTGAAGCGCACCGTCGAGGAGTTTTCAGACGACAACCTCAGCGGCGCTGACCTACTACGCGATCCTGTCGATCTTTCCCGCGCTGCTTGCCTTGGTGTCGATCCTCGGGCTGATCGGCAGCTCCGCGATCCAGCCGCTGATCGACAACCTCGGCTCGGTCGCCCCCGGAGCAGCGAAAGACATCCTCACCGGAGCTCTGACCGGAATTCAGAACAGCGGCGGCGCCGGCGTGCTGTTCATCGTCTCGCTGGCCGGCGCGATCTGGGCGGCGTCGGGCTACATCAGCGCCTTCATGGACGCCTCCAACGCGATCTACGACATCGAGGAAGGGCGCTCGCTGTTCAAAAGGCTGCCGCTACGGCTCGCCATCACCGTGCTCATGCTCGTCTTGCTCGCCGTCAGCGCGGTCGCCGTCGTGCTGACCGGTCCCGTCGCCAAGCAGGCCGGGACCCTGCTCGGCGTCGGCGACAGCGCGCTGAAGATCTGGGACCTCGCCAAGTGGCCGGTGCTCGTGCTGATCGTCGCCTTCATGTTCGCCGTGCTGTACTACACCGCCCCAAACGTCAAGCAGCCCGGCCTGAAGTCGGTCCTACCCGGCGGCGTGCTCGCCGTGATCCTGTGGATCATCGCCTCGGCGGCCTTCGCTGTTTACGTCGGGAACTTCGGCTCCTACAACAAGACGTACGGCTCACTGGGCGGCGTGATCGTGTTCCTCGTCTGGCTGTGGCTGACGAACCTCGCGATCGTGCTCGGAGCCGAGTTCAACGCCGAGCGCGCGCGCGGGCGTCACATCCAATCCGGACACGCCCCCGACGACGAGCCCTACCTGGCGCCGCGATCGCAACCGTGAGACCTGCCGCGCCGGGGCCGCCCGCGCCGCGTCAGATCCTCGCCTGAGCGCAGCGGCGTGATCGACACCGCCGCCGCGCTTGGGACGCCTCGCAGGCAGACCGCAGCTGGATGTACGGCTACGGGTTGGGCGGCGTGAGCTTCTCCTGCGTCTTGTCGGCGGCCTTCTCGGCCACCTCGCCGACCTTGTCGTCTCGCTGCCGGCCCTGCTCCTTGACCTCGTCGGCAACGCTGCTCGCGGCGTCGTGGAGAGCGTCCTTGACCTGCTCCACCGTGTCCTGGACGCGGTCCGTGAGCTCGTCGCGGGCCTGCTTGGCGTGCGGGGCGAGCTTCTCGCGCTCGATCTGCGTCTCCGGGAGCGCCAGACCCGCCGCCAGGCCGGCGACGGCAGCACCGCCGGCGACGGCTTCCGGATGCTCGCGCGCCTTCTCCGCCAGGCCGCCCGCCTTCTCCTTG
>DASZOA010000488.1:0-3052 GCA_035551055.1 Solirubrobacteraceae bacterium | reverse complement strand
CCGTCTGAGCATGAGCAGGTGCGCGGCGCCGGGCTCGTGCCAGCGGGGAGTGCAGCGCGTCGCGGCGCGCGCGCGGGTCTGCGGGGTGACGACGTGGCCCGTCCGGCCGCTGCCAGCGCGCGACGATCCCATTGCCCGTCGCCAATCCCCGACCGGGGGTTGTCGACATTGCGTCCACCACGTGGACGCTTCGGCGACAACCCCGCGGCGCCATCGCGCTTCATCGCAAGCGAGCTAGCCGCGACGCTTGCCGCGACGGCCGGGCGATCCCGCCGCCGACGACGAAGCCCGCGACGGCTGCCGCGATGACGGCCTGCTTGCGATGCTTGAGAAGCTGCGCGCGCCAGTCCGTCAGGACGGCGATCTCGGTGTGCAGGCGCTCGAGCGAGGTGCCGAGCTGGCGGCGGTTCTCCTCGATCGAGGCGCGGATCTGCTCTGGCGTGCGCGAGCGGGTCGCCATCGTCCGCGGCCCTATGCCTTCCGCCTGCGCCAGAACGTCAGCGTCCGCTTGATCTTGCCGGCCTCGTCGATCGCCATCTCGGGAACCGGCGGGGTGCTCTGGCGGAAGAAGCGCGCCGCCAGATAGCCGGAGATGCCGCCCAGGACGAACAGCAGGCCGGCGACGAAGAAGTAGCCCCAGAAGACCGACTGGCTGTCGCCGAGCGGCAGCACGTACCACGCGAGCCAGGCCATTCCGTGCAGCACGAACAGCAGCCCGACGACCGCGAAGATGCCGGCCGCGACGCCGATGACGACCCCGCGCAGGAGCTTGGTGACCTTCTCGGCGACCTCGGCCTTGGCGAGCTCGATCTCCTCGCGCACGAGCAGCGAGACGCGCTCGCTGACCTCCTGGACCGTCTGCGCCAGGTCCTGGGTGGGGCTCTCAGGAGGCAAGGCGCTTGAGGATCATGGCGGCGAGCGCGCCACCAGCGAACGCGGCCGCGACGACGAGCTCGGGACGCTCGTTGGCGAGCTCCATCACCGGCTCCTGCCAAGACGGGCCGGGCGCCGCGGCGTGGCCCGACGCGTACGCCTCGGCGGTCTCGCCGAGCGAGGTGACCGGCGGAGGCGCCGGCCCGGACTCGGGAGTGACCACCGCCACGGGCTGGTCGGCCACCGGGAAGGGCATCGACCGCGGCGCGCCGGGCGGCTGCTCGGCCGCGGGAGCCGGGGCGGGCGCGGGCATCATCGGCTCGGGCGCGACCGGCGGCGGCGGCGTCAGCGGCGCGAAGCCGGACGCGGCCTCGGCGCGCTCGTCGCGCGGCAGCTCGACGGCCTCGCCCTCGACGACCGGCTCGTCGGCGGCGCCGGCGTGCTCGCCGCCGGGCTCCGCGTAGCCGGCGTCGGTCGGCTCACCGGCCAGCTCGTCGCCGGTGGGCGGCGCGGCGGCGGCTTCCTCGTACGGCTCGCCGCCCGCGGCGGCGCGCGCCTCGCCCTCCACCCCGGGTCCGGCCACGGGCACCGTCGAGCTGTCGATCGGACGTGCCGGCGACGACGCCTCGGCCGCCGCGTCGGACCCGGGCGCGTCCGGCGGTTCGGTCTGCCGGCGGCGCTTGCCGAACCTCATTCGGGCGGGTCTTCCCCGTAGATCCGGCGCCAAATCATCGCGGCGGCGCGGGTGGTCGCGATCGAGGCGAGCGCGCCGAGGCCGGCAAGCAGCCCGGACCAGACGAGCCGCTTGACGATTTCGTTGTTGCGCATCGCTCAATCCTCTCAGACGGCTCGGGCGGATGCCCGATCCGCGTCGAGGCCGCCGCAGATCGTCTCCACGATGTACGCCTTCGCCTCGTCGAACTCGGCTTCCCCGCGCGGCAGCATGTCGAAGATCCAGCCGGTCAGCACCTGCTCGATCGCGCCGTAGAAGGCGAGCGCCGCAAAGCCCGGCGTCACCGCCGAGCGAAACGAGCCGTCGGCCTGCGCCTTCTCGACGATCGCGGCGATCAGCGCGTAGGCCTCGCGGATCGTCTCCAGGTGCGTGCGGCCGAAGGAGTTCGCCGCGCGCGTGACCTCGACGATGATGACCTTCATGAGGTCGGGATCGTGGCGGTAGGAGTCCACGATGAACGACGCGATCGCGTACAGCTTGTCGCGCGCGGGCAGGGCCTGGCGGTCGATCTGCGTGATGACCTCCAGCAGCACGTTCCAGCGCTCGAGGAACAGCGTGTCGAGCACCTCGTCCTTGGAGCGGAAGTAGTGGTAGACGAGGCCGTAGGCGACGTTCGCCTCGTCGGCGATGTCCGCTACCCGGCAGGCGTGAAAGCCCCGCTTGGCGAAGGCGACGACGGCCGCGTCGAGGATCATCCGACGCTTGTCGGGCCCGCCGGCGCGTGCCGCCGCCATCAGGCGGTCGCCGCCTCGACCGGCCAGGCGTAGGCGCCCGGCCGGCGGTTGGCGAGCGCCGGCAGCTCGCGCCGGATGCGCGCCTGCGCCTCGAGGTCGAGCTCGGCGACGATGTGGCACTCGCGGTCCGGCGCGTGCGCGAGCACGATCCCCCACGGGTCGACGATCATCGACCGCCCGCCCGAGCGCAGGCCGGGCCCGTGCTCGCCGATCTGGTTGGCGGCCACGACGAACGTCTGGTCCTCGATCGCGCGCGCGCGCAGCAGGATCTCCCAGTGGTCGCGCGTCGTGGGCACGGTGAACGCGGCGGGCACCGTGAACACGCGCGCCCCGCGGATCGCGAGGATCCGGTAGAGCTCCGGGAAGCGCACGTCGTAGCAGACGCTCAGCCCGAGCTCGACCCCGTCCGCGGTCGCGCTCACCACGAGCTCCTCGCCGGGCTCCTCGTGCTCGGACTCGTGGTAGACGACGCCGTCGACGACGACGTCGAACATGTGGATCTTGCGGTAGGTCGCGCGCAGCTCGCCGTCGCGGCCGACGTGCACTGATGTGTTGCGCAGGCGGGCGCCGGGCCGGCCGTGGGCCTCCCGCTCGGTGATCGAGCCGGCGACGAGGTCGATGCCGAGCTCGCGCGCGGCGTCGCGCGCCCAGGCGATCGCCGGCCCGTCGATCGTCTGCGCGCCGGCGATCAGCGCCTCGCCGCGGCCCAGCG
>DASZOA010000487.1:0-20529 GCA_035551055.1 Solirubrobacteraceae bacterium | reverse complement strand
CCTCCTCATCAAGCCGCGCGATCGCCGTGCCCGCATGCTCCAACCCACGATCACCCGGCGCCACCGGCGCCACCAACCCAATCTCCACCGTCTCCGACGCGCCATCGCCATCGCCACACAACGCCAGCCCACGCTCGGCATCCAACCGCACCACCACCAACGCGACGGCGACATCGCCGCACGTGATGCACCCACTGCTCGCATCGCAGCCAACAGCCGACGCAGACGCAGCCGCGTCGGCGATCAAACGCCTCATTCGATGATGCCCGCCTTCAGGTCCTCGAGTTCTTGCTCGTAGTCCTCGCCCATGCTCTCAAGCATACGCCGCGTCTCGAGCGCCTCCGCCTGATCGACCCTCGACATCGCAAAGCCGACGTGGATCAGGACCCAATCGCCCGGGCCGATGCCCTCGCCGTCGCCGTCGAGAAGCCCGATGTTGACGTTGCGCTGCACCCCCGCCACGTCGACCCTCGCGAGGTGGTTGCTCTCGTCGACGACCTCGAGGATCTGTCCGGGAATCGCCAGGCACATACGTCGAACCCCCAGTCCGCCTACTTGGCTTCCGCGGTGGCGTGGATGCGACCGCCGCCCTTGGCCTGCGACAGCCGCCCGCCCTCGCGGCCGTGGCGCACGCCCACCAGCTCGGCCATGATCGACAGAGCGGTCTCGCGCGCGTTCGTGGCGCCGAGATCGAGTCCGACGGGCGCGCTGATCAGCGCCTGATCCTCCTCGGACACACCGGCGGCGAGGAGGCGCTCGCGGCGGTCGGCCTGCGCGCGCTTGGAGCCCATCGCGCCGATGTAGGCGACGTCGGCGTTCAACGCGATCAGCAGCGTGGCGTCGTCGAGCTTCGGGTCGTGCGTGAGGATGACGATGTACGTCGCCTTGTCGGGAGCGCCGAGCTGCTCGAAGGCCTCCTCCGGCCAGGCCGCGACGACGCCGAGCGCGTCGGGGAAGCGCTCGGGGGTCGCAAAGCGGGCGCGCGGGTCGACGACGTACGGGCGCCAGCCGCAGACCCGCGCGAGCGCCGACAGGTGCTGCGCGTACTCGACGGCCCCGAAGATGACGATCCGCGGGTCGGGATTGGTGACGTCGACGAACAGGTCGCCGCGCAGCTCGGAGCGCTCCTTCCACATCAGGTCCTCGGCGTCGGCGCGGCCCTGCGCGTCGAGCTCGGGATCGCCGAGGGTGCCCTCGCTGGTGCCGTCGGCCCGCACGAGCAGCTTCTCACCGAGGTGCGGCCCCCGCACGACGGTGACGAGCGCCGCGCGCCCGTCCTCGCGCGCGACCTGCGCGAACTGGGCCTGAACGCTCACGGCTCGAAGCGCTCCACCCAGACGTCGATCTCGCCGCCGCAGGGCAGCCCGACGTCCCACGCCTCCTCGTCGGCGATGCCGAACGTCAGCAGCTGCGGCTCGCCGCCGCTCAGGACCTCGTCGGCCACCTCGATCACGGCTCCCTCGACGCAGCCGCCCGAGACCATGCCCGAGACCTCGCCACGATCGTTGATCGCCATCTTCGCGCCCGGCGGGCGCGGAGCCGAGCGGCGCGTGCCGACGATCGTCGCCAGCGCGACCTGCGAGCCCTGCTCGACCCAGCGATCGACGTCCTCGATCACGTCCTTCATCGCATCGCTCCTTCCACCGTCTCCAGCGGCGGTCGCGAGCGCGCCGCCACGCACGTCTGCAGCACACGGACACCTTACCGGGCTGCGAGCGCCGGCCCGCGCCGCGCGCGCCACCGTCTAGGCCCTGCCGACGTTCGCCGTGAACTGCTCGTCGCCGTTGGCGGCGCTCTGAACTTCATGCCCATCGAGCCCATCTTGCGGTCGCCCAGACGTTTTGGGCGAGCCGTCGAAGGAAAGACTTTGCTCGTAGAATCAGCGATGAGCATTCGGACAGGTACATACAAGTTCGGTCCGGACAACGCCGCTCTGAGCGTCAGGACGGGCCGCAGCGGCGCCGCGGCGAAGGCGGGACACGACCTGGTCATCGACGTCACGTCGTGGGAGGCGACGCTCGAGATCGGCGACGACTCGCGCCTCGAGCTGAGCGCCGACCCGACGTCGTTGCACGTGCGCGAGGGCAGGGGCGGGATGCAGTCGCTCGGCGAGGACGACAAGGCCGACATCCGCAAGACGATCGACAAGGACGTGCTCGGCAAGCAGGAGATCAGCTTCCGGTCGTCGCGCGTCGAGAACGCCGGCGACGGGCTGAAGGTCGGCGGCGATCTCGAGCTCGGCGGCAGGTCCAAGCCGATCACGTTCGATCTCAGCGCGACCGACGGCGCGCTGACGGGCAGCGCGTCGGTCAAGCAGAGCGACTGGGGCATCAAGCCCTACTCGGCGCTGTTCGGCGCGCTGAAGGTCAACGACGAGGTCGAGGTCGTCGTGGAGGCCAAGCTCGACTAGCCCCGGCGGCGCGACGGCTACGATGGAGGTGTGCCCACGCTCGTCGCGCACATCGCAGGCGTTCCCGTCGAGGAGGCGGTCGTGATGGCGCTCCCCGTCCTCGGCGCCACCTACGTGGCGATCATGGCGAGTCTGCGCTCGCGCCGGCGCTCCTGGAAGCGCGACTGATCAGGCCGCCGACCTCCGGCCTGCGCGCAGGCCGGCGCGTCGACGGCGATGATCGTCTTCGTCAGTCGCGGAAGGTCGTCTGCGCGTCGAGTGAGCCCTCGAGCTGACGGCCGTCGGGGCCGAGCGGAAGCTCGATCGCCCCGCCGTGCGCGTACAGCGCGATCTCCTCGATGCGCTTGCCGCCGAAGTTGTCGCCCTGCCACTGCAGCGACTGCGGCGACGTGCCGAGCATCCCGGCGGCGAGGTATCGCGACTTGTCCCTGATCTTCTCGCACGTCCTGCGGACGGCGTTGGTGACCCCCCCGCTCGAGCTCGTCAGGTACCCGTGGCCGCCGCCGAAGCGGTCGAGATCCTGCGGCACGACCTTGACGTCGCCGGCGGGGATGCCGAGCTCGTCGCCGACGAGCTGCGCGAGCGCGCCGTCCTGCCCGCCGCTGTCACAGCTGAGGCTGAGTGTGCACTTGCCGGTCGGATGAACGCGCAGATACACCGCGCGGTAGGCGCTAGCCATGGACGACTCCCCTCATATGTGCCGATACCTGCAAAGCCCCTCCCAGAGGATCGGGCGGCACCGATGGCCGCCGGTCAAGCGGGCGCCAGTATGACATCTCCCGGGGGGCCGCGCCCGTCCCCATGGCGCCCGCGGGTGGCCGGAGAAAGCTCATATGCCGGAGTTGGAGCCCGGCGACGTGTTGCCCTTCGACGGGCCGTATCCGCTCGGCATCGCGACGTGGCGCTCGGTGGTGCCGGCGAAGCCCCAGCTCTCCTCCTCGGGCTCCTCCTCGAGCCGCGGAATGCGCCAGCTCACGAGCATCGGGTCGTAGTCGCGCTCGGCGGCGATCGCGTCGGCGACCTCCTCGAGCGACTTCAGCGTATGGCCGCTGACGAGCGCGTCGCAGTACGGCAGCGCGGCGACGAGCCCGCCCGCCCGCGGCTTGAAGCCCTCGGCCGCGACGCGCGGGTTGACCCAGACGATGCGGTAGGCCAGGCGCGACAGGCGCTGCATCTCGCGCCCGACGAGCTCCGGATCGCCGCGCTCCCAGCCGTCGGACAGGATCACGATCACCGAGCCGCGCGCCAGCCCGCGGCGGCCGTAGCGGTCGTTGAACTGCTTCAGGGCGTCGCCGATCCGCGTGCCGCTGGACCAGTCGGGCGCCGCCTCGGTCGCCCGCCGGATCGCCCGCTGCGGGTTGCGCCCCGCGAGCTGGCGCGTCAGCCGCGTCAGCCGCGTGGCGAAGACGAACGCCTCCGCGTAGGGGCCGGTCGCACGCGCCGCGTGCAGGAACTGCAGGTATGCGCGCGCGTAGGGCTCCATCGATCCCGAGATGTCGCAGAGCAGCACGAGCCGGCGCGGACAGACGCGCCGGCGCTTGCGCGCGAGCTCGATCGGATCGCCGCCGGTGTGCAGGCTCCTGCGCAGCGTGCGGCGCATGTCCAAGTGCTCGCCGTGGCGGCCGCGGCGCTTGCGCCGCGTGACGCGCTCGGGCGTGGCGAGCTGGAGGCGGACCATCAGCCGATACAGCGCGGCCAGCTCCTCGGCGTTGAGCGCCTGGAAGTTCTTCGTGCTGAGCGCCTCCTCGTCGCTGGCCTCGGCCAGCGGGACAGGCATCTCGTCCTCGCTGTCCTCCTCGTCGGAGTCGCCTTCGCCGGCGCTCCAGTTCATCGCGTCCTGGCCGCCCTCGCGCTCGAGCACGTTCTGGTCGTCCATGTCCTCGGGCGTCTCGCTGTCGACCTGCTCGACGTCCTGGTCCTCGAAGTCGGCGTCGTCGGGGTCGACCGCGCGCTTGCGCTTGCCGAAGACCTCGGCGAAGACGCGGTCGAAGGCCGGCATCTGCGTGAAGTTCGTCACGAAGATCGCGCGCGTCGTGCAGTACAGCCGTCGGCGCGAGACCGGCTTGGTCAGCTTCAGGGCGTGCGTGTACTGCTCGGTCTGCGAGGGCGTGACCGGAACGCCCGCCTCGTGCAGGCGCTGGCTGAACGCGCTCGCCAGCGCGGGCAGGTCGACCTCGAAGTCGACGACCGCGAAGTCCGGTGCCGAGCCATTGCCCTGCTCGCCCATCGCCCGCTCCTACCGCTCCTCGACGAGCTGCTCGAGGCCGGCCGTGCGCACGACCTCCTGGTCCTCGCTGTACTTCAGCACCGAGCCGAGCGTCCGGTCGGCCGTGGCGACGTCGAGATGCTCGACGCCCAGCATGTCCAGCGCCGCGACCCAGTCGATCGCCTCGGCGATCCCGGGCGGCTTCTGGATGTCGGACTCGCGCATCCGCGAGACCGCGTCGGCGACCTGCACGGCGAGCGTCTCCGAGACGCCCTTGACGCGGCGGCGGACGATGTCGACCTCGCGCTTGGGGCTCGGGTACTCGATCCAGTGATACAGGCAGCGGCGCTTGACGGCGTCGTGCAGGTCGCGGGTGCGGTTGGACGTCATGACGACGATCGGCGGATGCGTCGCCTCGATCGTGCCGAGCTCCGGGATCGTGACCGTCGCCTCGGCGAGCAGCTCGAGCAGGAACGCCTCGAAGTCGTCGTCGGCGCGGTCGAGCTCGTCGATCAGCAGCACCGCGGGGCGCGGGCCCTTGTGCTCCAGCGCGCGCAGCAGCGGCCGGCGAATGAGGTAGTCCGGGCCGAACAGCTCCTCCTCGGAGATGTCGGTGCCCTTCGCGTCGGCCATCCGGATGCTCAGCAGCTGGCGCGGATAGTTCCACTCGTAGAGCGCCTCGGAGGCGTCGATCCCCTCGTAGCACTGCAGGCGGATCAGCGGCGTCTCCATGACCTGGGCGAGGGCCTTGCCGAGCTCGGTCTTGCCGACCCCCGCCTCGCCCTCGAGCAGCAACGGCTGCGGCAGCCGCAGCGCCAGGAAGGCCGACGTCGCAAGCCCCTCGTCGGCCAGGTAGTCGACCTCCCCCAGCATCTGCCCGAGCTTGTCGACGCTCGGGATGAGGCGACGCATCTCGTCTTCAAGCTCTTCGCTTCGCTTCAGGCGGCTCATGCCGTCACCTCCGTGTAGCCGGCCTCAGCGAGCACGGCCTGGTAGTCCTCGGGCGTATCAACGTCAAGTGGAACGGTGCCGGCGATCGGAACCTCGACGACGTCCCGCGCACACTGGTCGAGCAGCCGCCAGACGCCCTTGTCGCCGTGCAGCTCACCCAGTTTGCCAAACATGCTGCGAGCGAAGGCGAGCGGGTGTCCGCGGCCGTCGTCGTAGCGACAGACGGCGAGCGGCGAGTCGCCTCGCCCGGCCAGCAGCGCCCGGACGGTCTGCGGCGTCACGCCCGGCTGATCGCCGAGCATCAGCACGAGGACCTGACAGCGCGGGTCGACCACGTCGAGCGCGGCCGCGATCGACGACGAGCAGCCCTCGCCGTAGTCGTAGTTGACGACGACCTCGGCGCCCGAGAAGTCCACCCGCCTGCGGACCTCGTCGGCCGCACCGCCGATCGGGACGACGAGCTGGTCGAAGCCGGACCGGCGGGCGACGTCGAGCGTGTGGCCGAGCAGCGTGCGGTCGCCGTAGGACAGCAGCTGCTTGGGCCGGCCGAGGCGCTTGGAGCCGCCGGCGCCGAGCACCAGCCCGGTGACGAAGGGCTCAGCCTGCGGCGACGGCATCCAGGTGCTCCTGCTGGTACTTCGTGCGGCAGGCGTCGCAGCAGAAGTAGACGGTCTCGCCGCCGTGCTCGAGCTGCGGGGTGTCCGCCGTCGCCAGGACCGTCATCCCGCAGATCGGGTCGACGGCGGTCGCGGGTCCAGCGCCGGCCGGCGCTTCGGCCGTCGAGCCGCTCAACTGCGCCTCGTACTCGCTCTTGCACCCCTCGCGGCAGAACCAGACCGTCTCGCCCTCGTGCTCGAGGTGCGGCGTGTCCGGCGCCATCGTCACGGTCATCCCGCAGATCGGATCGACGGCGAAGCTCGGCGGCGCCTGGGCGCTCGGCGCGCGCAGCGGGGGCGTGTAGGCGCCGCCGTAGCGCGTCTGGATCAGGCTGGCGATGATCGACAGCGCCACCTCGGACGGCGTCTGCGCTCCGATGTCCAGACCGGCGGGGCAGTCGACGCGCGCAAGCTGCTCCTCGGGGACGCCGGCCTCGCGCAACTCCTCGAGCAGCGCGGAGCCGCGCGTCGGACTGGCCACGAGCCCGACGTAGGGAAGATCGGCCTCCAGGCCGGCGCGGATCGCGTCGAGCTCGCCCTTGCCGTGCGCGGCGACGACGACGGCGAGGTCGCCCTCCTGGATCTGCGGCGAGTCGTCGCCGACGGCGGCGACGTCGAGGTCGAACTCCGGGCCGAGGCGCTCGAGCGCGGCGGCGATCGGCTTGGAGCCGACGACGTTCACGCGCGGCGTGGGCAGCGTCGGCTCGAGGAAGATCTCGATCGCGCCGCCGGACAGGCAGGTGTTCTCGACGGTGACCGCGCCGTCCTCCTCGACGGCGCTGCGCTCGTCGTCGCCGACCTCGGGCAGGATCCGCAGCAGCAGCGGCTTGCCCGACTTCATCACCGTCCAGGCGAACAGGCGAACGCTGTGCTCGGCGCAGATGCCGCCGACGAACCCCTCGATGTTGCCGTCGCTGGTGATGAGCGCGACGTCCCCGGCATGCGCGCTCGTCGGCCGCTGTGCGCGAACGACGGTCGCGGTCGCAAAGGCCGCGCCCTGCGCGGCGAGCTCTTCGGCTCGCCGCGCTAGCGCGTCACTTCTCACTGCGGCGGCTGCGCGTTCCCGTTCATCGCCGCCCACACGCGCCCGGGGAACATCGGGATGTCCATGTGCTTGATGCCCTTCGAGCGGTACAGCGCGTCGATGACCGCGTTGGCGACGCACGGCGTCGACCCGTTGCACGCCGACTCGCCGACGCCCTTGGCGCCGATCGGGTGGTGCGGGCAGGGCGTGACCGTCTCGCCGAGCTCGAAGCCGTGCTCCGGGCACTCCAGCGCCGTCGGCAGCAGGTAGTCCATGAACGACGAGTTCAGGCAGTTGCCGTTCTCGTCGAACGAGAGGATCTCCATCAGCGCCTGGCCGATGCCCTCGGTGAGGCCGCCGTGGATCTGGCCCTCGACGACCATCGGGTTGATCCGCACGCCGCAGTCGTCGACCGCGATGAAGCGCCGCGTGTGGACCTTGCCGGTGCCGGGGTCGATGTCGACCACGGAGATGTACGCGCCGTACGGATACGTCAGGTTCGGCGGGTCGTACACCGCGTTGGCGTCCAGGCCGCCCTCGAGCCCCTCGGGCAGGTTCGTCGAGCTGTAGGCGTACTCCGCGATCGACTCGATCGTGGCGCCGCGCTCGGGGTCGCCCTTGACGTACCAGCGGCCCTTCTCCCACGCGAGGTCCTCCGCGCGGGTCTCGAGCATGAGCGCCGCGAACTGCCGCGCCTTGTCGCGCACCTTGCGCGCGACGACCGCCGTCGCGCCGCCGGAGACCGGCGTCGAGCGGCTGCCGTACGTGCCCAGGCCGTACGGCGTCTTGTCGGTGTCGCCGTGGCGGACCCTGATGTCGTTCGGGGAGATGCCGAGCTCCTCGGCGACGATCTGCGCGAACGTCGTCTCGTGGCCCTGGCCCTGGGTCTGCGCGCTCAGCGAGACGACCGCCTTGCCGTCCGGGTGGACCCGCAGCTCGGCGCCGTCGTTCATCGCCAGGCCGAGGATGTCCATGTGCCGGCGCGGGCCGGCGCCGACGCCCTCGGTGAAGAAGGACACCCCGATGCCCATCATCTCCCCGTTGGCGAGCCGCTCCTCCTGCTCTTTGCGCAGGCCCTCGTAGTCGGCGATCTCCATCGCGAGCTTCATCGTCTTGTGGTAGTCGCCCGAGTCGTAGACCCAGCCGGTCTGCGTCTCGTACGGGAACTGATCCGATCTGATGAAGCTGTTCATCCGCAGCTCGATCGGGTCGGTGTTCATCTCCATCGCCAGCGCGTCGACCATCCGCTCCACGCAGTAGATCGCCTCGGTGATGCGGAACGAGCAGCGGTAGGCGACGCCGCCGGGCGCCTTGTTGGTGTAGACGGCCTTGACCTGGCAGTGCGCGCCCTCGAGGTCGTAGGACCCGGTGACGATGTGGAAGAAGCCGGCCGGGAACTTCGTCGCCTGGGCGGTGGAGTCGAAGGCGCCGTGGTCGGCGATCGTGTCGACCCGCAGGCCCGTGATCTTGCCGCCCTTGGAGCACATCTCGGCGTGCATGACGTAGTCGCGCGCGAAGCCCGTCGTGACGAGGTTCTCCGAGCGGTCCTCCATCCACTTCACGGGCGCGGCCGCGACGATCGTCGCGGCGATCGTGCAGACGTAGCCCGGATAGACCGGCACCTTGTTGCCGAACCCGCCGCCGATGTCGTTGCACAGGATGCGGATGTTCTGCTCGGGCAGACCGGCCACCTGCGCGTACACCGTGCGGTGCGCGTGCGGCGCCTGGTTGGCGTTGTAGATGTTCAGCTGACCGGTGTCCGGGTTCATGTCGGCGACCATGCCGCACGTCTCCATCGGGCACGGATGCGAGCGCGCGAAGATCATGTCGCGCGTCGCGATCGTGTCGGCCTCCGCGAACACGCGGTCGCAGTTCTCCCTGTCGCCGGCCTCCCACAGCGGGCTCGCGAGGTTGTCGGTCTGACCGACCTTGTCGTCGCGGATCAGCGGGGCGTCCGGGTCCAGCGCCTTGCGGCAGTTGACGATCGCCGGCAGCACGTCGTAGTCGACGTCGATGAGCTGCAGGGCGTCCTGAGCCGAGTAGGCGTCGAGCGCGACGACGTACGCGACCTCCTGCAGGTGGAAGCGGACCTTGTCGCCCGCGAGCACCGCCTGCGTGTCGTAGGAGATCGTCGGCATCCACGCCAGGCCGAGCGTCTCGAGGTCCTTGGCGATGATGACCGCCGCGACCTTCGGGTGTGCCAGCGCCGCGGACGTGTCGATCGACGTGATCCGTGCGTGGGCGTACGGGCTGCGCAGGATCGCCCCGTGCAGCATGCCCGGAAGCCGGACGTCGTCGGTGTAGTCGCCGAGACCGCGGATGAAGCGCGAGTCCTCCTTGCGCTTCATGTGGCCGTAGCCAATCGGCGCGTCCTTGATGTCGCCGAACGCCTCGCCGTATGCGTGCTTGAACCAGTTCGGATGGCGGCCCGGCGTTGTCTCAATCGTTGCCATGCGTTATTGCCTCGCTGTCCTGGCCGACTCGGGGTGCTCCTCGATGTAGGCAGCCGCCCACCGAATCGCCTTGATGATGTTGTCGTAGCCCGTGCAGCGGCACAGGTTGCCCGAGATACCGTCGCGGATCTCGTGGTCGGTCATCTGCGTCGGGTTTGGGTGTCGTTCGATCAGCCAGCGTCCCGTGGCCATCATCCCGGGGGTGCAGAATCCGCACTGCAGGCCGTGCATCTCCTGGAAGCCCGCCTGCATGGGGTCGAGCGTGCCGTCCGGATGCGCCATGCCCTCGACGGTGACGATCTCGTAGCCCTCCGCGGACGCCGCGAGCATCGTGCACGACTTGACCGGATACGGCGGCTGATCGCTGTACGGATCGTCCATGAGGACGATGCAGATCCCGCAGTTGGACGTGTCGCAGCCCCAGTGGGTGCCGTGCAGCTCCGCGTACTCGCGGATGTAGTGGACGAGCAGCAGGCGCGGCTCGATGTCGTGCGAGTGCTGCTTGCCGTTGATGGTGATGTTGACGATCACTCGTTGTCTCCTTAGCGGCGAAGGGCCGTGGCGGCCGCGCGGCTGAGCGCCCGGGTGGTGAGCACGCCGGCGACGGCCCGCTTGTAGTCGGCCGCGCCACGGCCGTCGCTGTTGGGCGAGCAGTCGGCGGCGGCGATCTTGCCGGCCTGCTCGAACAGCTCCTCGGACGGCGCCTTGCCGATCAGCTCCTGCTCTGCGCGCTCGATGTGCATGGTCGTCGGCCCGACGGCGCTGCACGCGACGCCGGCTTCGCGGATGGTGCCGTCCTCGATGCACAGCGCGGCCGAGGACGCCACGATCGCGAAGTCGCCGGCGCGCCGCTCGACCTTCTCGTGCGCGCCGCCGAAGCCCTGCTTGATGGGGAAGCGGACCTCGGTGAGCATCTCGGTCGGCTGCACGGCCGTCATGTACGGGCCGATGTGGAACTCTTCCATCCCGACGACGCGCTCGGAGCCGTCGGGGCCGCGCAGGACCGCCTTGCCCTTCAGCGCGACGACGACGCCCGACAGGTCCTCGGCGGGGTCGGCCTGGCACAGCGACCCGCCCATCGAGCCGCGGTTGCGCACGACGGGGTCGGCCAGCACGGCCTCCGCCTCGCGGAAGATGTTCGGGAACGTCTCGGCGAGCAGGTCGGACTCGAGCAGGTTCACATGGCGCGTCAGCGCGCCGATGCGGATCTCGTTGTCCTCCTGGCGGATGTAGTTCAGCTCGGGCTCGAGCGGGTTGATGTCGATCACGTGGCCGGGATTGGCGAGGCGCAGCTTCATCATCGGGATGAGGCTGTAGCCGCCCGCCAGGAGTCGCGCCTTGCCGCCGAGCCGCTCGAGCTGCGCTACGGCGTCGTCGACGCTCGTTGCCCGCGAGTACTCGCAGGGCGCGGGGGTCTGCATTGCCAAGGTGTGACGCTCCTCTCCTCCGAAACTGGTCGGACTCCGATCCTATGCACGCTACCATCGCACTGCAAACCCTGATGAAGCGAACGCTTAATTGACTCTCGCGCAGCTGCGCTCGTTCGTGACGGTCGCGCGGTTGGGGTCCGTCAAGGCCGCAGCGCAGGCCCTGCACGTCTCCGAGCCGGCCGTCTCGGGCGCGGTCGGAGCGCTGCGGCGCGAGCTCGGCGACCGGCTCTACGTGCGGTCGGCCGGTGCCATCGAGCTGACCCCGGGCGGTCGGCGGCTGGCCGGCGCGGCGGCCGAGATCCTCGAGCTCGCCGAGCAGACGCGCCGCGCGGTGCGCGAGGCGGACGGCGACGCGCCGACGCTGCGCGTCGCGGCGACGGCGCCCTTCGCCGAGTTCGCCGCCCCCCCGCTGCTCAACGCCTTCAGCGCGCACCATCCCGGCATCGAGGTCGATCTGCAGGTCGCCCGCCGCGAGGAGCTCGCGGCGCTGCTCGCCAACCGGACGGCCGACGTCGCGCTCGGCCCGCCGGTCGCCGAGCGACCGGACGCCCCAGCGATCGTGTCCGAGCCGTTCCTGCGCTACGCGCTGATCGTCGTCGCGGCGCCGGGCCACACGCTCGCCACGTCGAAGGGCCTGCCGCCGGCCGCGCTCGTCAGCACGCCCTGGCTGCTCGGCCCGTACGAGAGCGAGCGCTCGACGGATACCGGCGCGTTCCTCGCGCGCCAGTCGATCGCGCCGCGCCGCACGCGCACGTACCCGAACTTCGCCGCCGCGCTCGCCCAGACGGCGTCCGGGCGGGGGGTGACGCTGGCGATCGCCCACACCGTTCGCGACGAGCTCGAGCGCGGCGCGCTGGTCGAGCTCGACGTTCGCGGGACGCCGATCTCGAGCCTGTGGTACGCGAGCATCCTGCGCCCCGAGCTGCGGACGGTGTCGGCGGAGGCGCTGCGCCGCTACGTCACGACGCCGGAGGCGACGCGGGCGATGCTCGCTCGCGCGGGCGGCGTCCCGGCCGAGCGCTTCGTTCACGCCGGCACGCGCTGGAGCTAGGCCTGGCCCTGCCCCGCGGCCTCCTTCTCCAGGCGCTTGATCTCGCGGAACGTGGACGCGGCGTTGTGCTCCTCGTTGTCGCAATAGCGCGGCGGCGGGCCCTGGCGCGACTCGCGACGCGTCTCGCCCTTCGGCGGCGGGACCGCCTCGCGCTCGCATCCGGGATAGAGGCAGGTGATGGTCTCGCCGGGCGGCACCTCGCTCTTGCCCGGCGGGATCTCGCTGTTCGGGGTCTCTGACATCCCTACTCCTCGTGAGCGGTTCGCTCTCGTTATCGCCGGATTGCCAACGTGCCAATCGCCGATCGCTGCCGCCGTCGGGACGCGTTCGCATGCGCGAGCGCGCGCGGCGCCGCGGGCACGTGCAGACGTTTCGCTACGGTGAAGGTCAGAGGATGCGCATCGACGCCGCGCGAGCAGCAACGCCATGAGCAGCGAACTTCTCACCCATCTCGACGAGGCCGGGCGCGCGCGGATGGTCGACGTCGGCGCCAAGCCCGAGACCGACCGGGTCGCCCGCGCCCGCGCGACCGTCCGGATGGCCCCGAAGACCGCGGCCGCCGTCGCCGCCGGCGACGCGCCGAAGGGCGACGTCATCGGCACCGCGCGGCTGGCCGCGATCCAGGCCGCCAAGCGGACCGACGAGTGGATCCCGCTCGCGCACACGCTGCCGCTGACCTCGGTCAACGTCGACGTCGACGTCGAGGTGGAGGCGGGAACGGTGATCGTCACCACGACCGCGCGCGTCTACGCGCGTACGGGCGTCGAGATGGAGGCGATGGTCGGCTGCGCCGCGGGCGCGCTCTGCGTCTATGACATGGTCAAGGGGATCGAACGCGGGGTGAGCATCGAGCGCGTGGAGCTGCTGAGCAAGAGCGGGGGGAGATCGGGGACTTGGAGACGCGATGAGCAAGGTTGAGCCACTGCGAGACGGACACAACCGACTGATCCGCGACGTGCGCGTGTCCGTCACCGACCGCTGCAACTTCCGCTGCCAGTACTGCATGCCGGCGGAGGGCCTGCCGTGGCTCGAACGCAACGAGGTGCTGAGCTTCGAGGAGCTCGAGCGCCTCGTCACGCTGCTCGCCTCGATGGGGGTGCACGACGTGCGGCTGACCGGCGGCGAGCCGCTCGTGCGCCGCGAGTTCCCGCGCCTGGCCGCGATGCTCGCCGCGGTGCCCGGCGTGAGGAACCTGAGCGTCACGACGAACGGCTTCCTGCTCGAGCGCGATGCGGCGGCGCTCGTCCAGGCCGGCATCAACCGCTTCAACGTCTCGATGGATTCGCTGCAGCGCGACCGCTTCTTCGAGATCACCAGGCGCGACGCGCTGCCGCGCGTGCTGCGCGGCCTGGAGGTGCTCGCCGGCTTCCCGGAGGCGCATCCGATCAAGATCAACGCCGTCGGCATGCGCGGCTTCACCGAGACCGAGATCCTGCCGATGGCCGAGTTCGCGCGCGAGCAACCCTACGAGGTGCGCTTCATCGAGTTCATGCCGCTCGATGCCGACCACGCCTGGGATCCGAGCCTCGTGCTGACCGGCGAGGAGATCCGCCGGGCGATCGACGAGGTCTACCCGCTCGAGCCCGAGCCGCGCGAGCCGAGCGCCACCGCGCGCGTCTACCGGTTCGCCGACGGCAAGGGCAAGATCGGCTTCATCAACCCGCTGTCCGAGCCGTTCTGCGGCGACTGCGACCGCATTCGCATCACCGCGGAGGGCAAGCTGCGCACCTGCCTGTTCAGCCTCCACGAGACCGACCTGCGCGCCCCGCTGCGCGAGGGCGCCACCGACGAGGAGCTGCGCGAGATCATCCGCAACGCCGTCTGGCGCAAGGAGCTCAAGCATCGCGTCAACGAGCCGGGCTTCCGCCAGCCCGAGCGGACGATGTCGCAGATCGGCGGGTGAGCCGGCCGGCCTGTCGCGGTCGGCGCGGCGAGCGTTCAATCGACTCGGAACGAGTCCGCGATGCGGTCGAACGTCGGCTGCAGAGCCGGCAGGCGCGACGCCGGCACCGCCTCCAGGACGATCTGGATGAGGCGGCCCTGCTGGGTGAAGAGGAAGTAGTGGACATGCGCGCCGTCGCGGCCGTCGTCGCGACGGTAGGTGTACACGTAGCGGTAGCCGGGCACCCCGTCGACGGTCACCGCGACCGGCTCGCCGATCTTCTCGATGTCGCGGTCCGCGCGCAGGAGGTCTTCGGTCAGCGGGCGCACGACGGGCAGGGTCTGCGGCGTGACCGGCTCGAGCCCCGCCTTCCTGACGCTGACGCTCACCGCCGCCGATCCGTCCGGCGATGAGGCGAGGATGCGGACGGCCTGGTCCTCCCCCATCTGGCGCACCCAGGTCGACGGGTAGGCGATCGACACGTCGGTCAGCGTGTCCTTGAAGCGCACCGTCGCCGGACGTTGCGCCGGCGCAGACTCGCCTGCCGCATCGGGCGTCGACTCGGGCGCGGGCACGATGCTGCGCCCGACGACGCCGCCGACGACGAGCGCGAGGACGGCGGCGAGCGCGAGGAGCGCTGCCAGCGCGCCGACCACCCATTTCGTGCTCACGGTCGCCCCAACCCGAAAAAAAGAGTCCGGCCGAAGCCGGACTCTCTTTCGGCGCTCAGCGCTCTTCAGAGCCGGAATCCCCTGGCTCGGACGGCTCCTCGATCGGGCGTCCCTGGGCGTCGCGCGTGCGAGCGCCGGGAGACTGCGCGGGCTCGTACGGGCTGTGCACCGGGTCCTTGCCGATCGTCGGCGACTTCGGGATCGTGCTCGTCGGGTCGCGCCGGCGCGGCGGCGCCGGGTAGAGCTTGGCCACCTCGGTCGTCGAGTACCTCGGATCGCGCACGGCCGGCCCCTTGGCGTGGGCCGCGCCGATCGGCGCGCCGCGCCCGAGGCCCGCGAGGATGCCGACGCCGCGCGTGTAGACGGTGCCGACGTTGACGACCTTGCCCGTCCTGCCGGTCCGGCGCAGGAACTTCTGGCCCTCGCCCTGGAAGAGCGACTCGACGATGCCCGGTGAGTCCGTGCCCGCCTTCTTCCACATGAGGTTCTCCAGCGCGTCGCGCGTCACGACGAGGTTCTGGTTGATGTCGTCGACGATCGGGTTGACCGGAGCCGTCTTCTGGACGATCTCGCCGACCAGCGGCAGGACGATGCTCAACCCCTGGTTGATCTTGAACAGCTGCATGATCGTCGCGAGGAGGTAGATCGCCGCCGCCGCGATGATGACGGCGCTGAGCAGGATGATGAGTGCTACCTGAATCTCCACGGATGCCCCCTAGTAGTCCGGAAGCGCGGCATCGAGCGAGCCGCCGTAGTCGAGGACCGATGCCCTGATCGACTTAATGTACTCCTGCGTGGTCAGCAGGACGGCCACCGCATCGAGGTCCTTGGACGCCGCCGCCGCCACGCCGGCGATCGCGTCGATCTTCGGCGGGATGCTCACCGCCGCCTTGAGCACCCGTTTGAGGCACGCGACGAGGATCACGGCCGAGACGATCAGCACCGGGATCATGACCCAGAGCATGATCTCACCAAACATCGCTCAGCCCCCCGATGCCTTGCGGACGACGAGGCGGGCCTTGCCCGCGATCACCGGCAGCGTGTCGACGATGATCTTCAGCGGAGCGTTGACGTCCGCCACGAGCGTGTCCAGCGGCCGCAGGTGGTGGGACTCGACCGTCGCCAGGTTGCCGCCGAGCGTGCCGAGGCCCTCGGAGATGATCTCCAGGCGCTTGGCCACCATCGTGAGCGCGGTCGCGAGGATCACGACCAGGAGCGCCGCCTCGACCACGCTCAGGATGATCATGAGCTCGGTACTCATATGGTCTCTCCTGCCGCGGTGTAACCGTCGGTGAGTGCGTTCATGTAGCCGTCCTGGATGATCGCCTCTTCGATGATGAGGTTCAGGACGGGCGGCGTGTGGGCCAGCTTCGGGATGTTCGCGGTCTGCGAGGCCACCACCTCCGCCGTGTCCAGGAGGCTCGCCACGCTCGCCTGGATGTCCTTCACGAGGCTCAGCAGGAGCATCATGAGGATGATCACCACGGCGAGCACGACGGCCCCCATCCCGAGGGCGATCTGCCACAGGGCGTGGATGTCGGCCTGCGCGACAACAGTGAATGCGGTCATTTGCCTACCGCCACCTTTCGCAGGGCCCGGGCCATGTGCCAGATACGGATCGCCGAGTCGTTGACCCTGTCGACGCCGTCGGCGAGGCTCGCCGACTGAGCCCGGACGGTGTCGACGCCCACGTCGGCGTCCGCCGCCTGGTCGGCGATCCGCGCCGCCATCGTGAGGATGACGGCGACGATGATCACGACGACGACGATCACGAAGAACGCCAGGCCGAAGCCGATGTACCAATCGGTGTATGTAGCGCCGATCGTCATCTTGGGATGCACCTTTCTCCGCCGATCCTGCCCGTCGCCGGCAGGATCTCGTTGACGAGGTCGCCCAGCCCGAGCAGATCGATCGGCAGCGAGCAGTCGATGCTGTTCGCATGGCCGACGATGTGCGACGCGAACGGGCCTCCGCGACCCTGCTGGCCGACCTCCTCGTCGATCCCGTCGAAGTCGACGTTGATCGCCTTGGCGGTCTCGTCGATCGGCGCGGCACGCTGGGCGACGATCGTCGCGACGGCACGATCGATGCTGTTGACGCGACTCAGGATCGAGTTGCCGCTCGAGAGGATGCTCCGCGCGCTGCGGTTGATCGTCTGAGCCGAGCCCAGGATCGTCCGGGCGCTGCCGCCGATCGAGCCGACCGTGGCGTTGATCGAGCTCGCGCTGCCGAAGATCTGGTCGACGGTGCCGCCGATCTGCAGCACCGTCCCGTTGATCTCGTCAGCCACGGCGTTGATCTCGCCGACCTTGCCGAGGATGCGCTTGAGCTTGGGGTCGATCCCCCTGCTGGCGACCTCGAGCGTCGTCGCGAGGTGACCGGTCAGCGGCGCCGCCGCCCGGTTGATCCTCGTCGACGTGTCGCGGATCGTCCTGGCCTCGCGGATGAAACGGGCGTCCGTGCCGATCTGATCCACGTTTGGCTTGATGACCGCCACCGAGCGGTCGATCGATCGCGCGGCCAGCAGCGTCCCGGTGAGGAACATCACCGAGAGCAGCGCCCACGCGATCAGGATCACGAGCACGACGGGCGCCAGGCCCCGTGCTCCGCTGAGGATGTCACGCAACATGGCGCTCTAGCACCTGCCGGCGTTGCCCGCGAGACCGGCCACCAGCTGGATCACCGTCGACTCGCAGATGCTGGTCAGGTGGTCGTGGGCATCGGTCAGGCCGTCGTTGATCTTGCCCGTGTCCTCGAGGATCCCGGACAGGCCGTCGGCGCTGTTGATGCTCTGGACCAGCGGGATCACCGCGGCCGTGCCCTGGCTCTCGGCCGATCGGACCAGCCTCAGCTGCCGGTTGATCGTCTTGACGCGGCTGTCGATGCTCGACAGCACGCCGGACGTGTCGCGCAGCGAGCCGCGGATCGTCACGAGGACGCCCGTGGTGCCCGTCAGCGAGTTCGACGTGTCGACCAGCGACCCGGAGATCGTCGACAGCGTGCCGGACGTGTCCACGAGCGAGCCGGAGGTGTTCAGCAGCGAGCTCGAGGTGTTGCCCAGCGCGGCGTTGATCCTGCCCGTCGACCGGTTGATCGAGGTCAGCGAGTTGAGGATCGACGTGCCCTGACCCGGAATCGGCTCGAGCGCCTTGTCGATGTCGGTCAGGTTCTTGTTGATCGTCTGGATGTAGCCCGTCAGCGGCTCAGCCTCGCCGCCGACCTCCTCCAGCGTCACGTCGGTCGTCCCGAGCGCCTTGTCGATCGAGTTCAGCGCGCTCGTGATGCCGGACAGGAATCCGATGACCACGACCACGACCAGGATCAGGATCGTCCCGAAGATCCAGGTCCAGCGGAGATCTGTTGCTACGCCACGCTGCACGGGGTCCTCCTCGAAGCGGTCTCGTTGCTCTTCGTCGCGCGGCTCACGGCCGATCCTCGCAGTCGGCCTTCGGCGCCTTCGGGTTGCCGAGGTTCGCGTTGATGTCGATGCAGGCGGCGGTGTCCTCGATCTGGATCGCGTCGCCGAGGATGGCGCCCGAGTCGCCCTTGATGCCCCTGGCGATGCTCAGCGTCTGGGTCAGGCCCGCGACGATCGTCGCGGCGTCCTGATCGATGATCCGCGCGATGCCGAGGATGCCCGCGCCCGGACCGGCGGTGCGGTTGATGCTCTGGGCCGTGCGGTTGATCGTGCCCGCGACGTTCCTGATCCCGCCGGCGACCGCGTCGATCTGCCCGGCCGTCGTGTTGATCGTGCCCGCGGTGCTGCTGATGTCGGTCGCCGTGCCGCCGATCGTCGTGGCGCTCGTGTTGATCGTGCCGGCGGTCGAGAGGATCGTGCTGGCGAGGCTGTCGATCGACGTGGCGTCGCGGTTGATCGAGCGCGCGCGCGAGACGATCCTCGTCAGGAGGGCGTCCAGCGGCGCTGCCGTCTCGAGGATCGAGCTCGCCGTGCGGTTCGTCTGCTGGAGCATCTGGATGGAGTCCGTCGCCTGGTTGATGCCGACGCCGGTGTCGCGGATGCTCTTGGCCTTCCGGTCGATGGCACGAGCGGTGTTCACGGTCTCGGCCAGGAGGCCCGCCGCGATCGTGACCGACACGGCGACCAGGACCAGGATGATGACGTTGACGCCCTGCACGCCTCCGGCCGCGCCGCTCGGCCGCGACGACGGCTCGGCCGAGGCCGGCACGCGGCCGGCCTGGGCCTGCTGGGGTGCGGTTCTGGGCTTCCTCTTTAGCGCTGGCACGGAACCCTCCACCGATGCGACGCCGATGCGCCTGGCCGTATAAGCACTGTCGCTCCCCTCTGTTTTGTACGCCCCTGAGCGCTGCGGCGACGTCGCCCGGCAACCCAGTTGCTCGCTCCCTGAATGACTCCGGTTCCGGGTCCCGGTACGTCTCCCTCTGCCCCGACCCGGCCGGTTCTGGCCGCGACACTAGTACACCGCGGGCCGGAATGTCCAGTGACCACGGTCGCGAGGCCGTTGGAGGGCGGTTTCGCCCGCCCGAAAGCCCTTCACCTGCAGGGATTCTTAGCTTCTGTTAAGAACGCGCGAAGACAGCGTCGCAGCGCGCCCGCGGCGCGTCGTCGGGCAGCTCGCTTTAGCATGCGCTTAGGCACCGGGCTGCGATCGCGACGCCCCAAGAGCGGCGGGTCGCGTCGCCGCGGCCGGTGCCGGGCGGCGCGCCGCCTGCGCCGCGACGACCTTGCGCGCCGTACACTCGCCGGTCGGGGGATCGCGTCACAGAGGAGGAACGTTGCGAATCAAGGGGATGTACGGCGTCGTGCTCGTGGCGCTCGCCGCCGCGCTGGTGGCCTGCGGGGGATCGAACGACGACAAGGCGGACAAGCCGCCGAGCGCGGCCGACGCCAGGAAGCTGCTGCAGCAGACCTTCGGTCCCAACCCGAACGCGAGCTCGGGCAAGCTGGACGGCTCGGTCACGATCCGCGTCGAGGGCGTCCGGCGCTTCGCCGAGCCGGTCACCCTGCGCGCGAGCGGGCCGTTCAACCAGTCCGGCGACGCGCCGCCCGAGGCGAATCTCTCGGTCGGGCTGCGGCTCGGCAGCTCGGCGATCGGCGGCGAGCTGATCCTCATCGACGACGAGGCGCTGATCGGCCTGGGCGACACCGCCTACCGGATCCCCGACTCGATCGCGGCGACGATCCGCCGTCCGCTGCGCAACTCCGACAACGCGCTGACGTCCGTGCTGGCCGTCTTCGGGATCGCCCCGCAGCGGTGGGCCGAGAACCCGCGGATCGTCGGCAACGAGACGGTCGGCGGGGTGGAGACCGTCCACGCCACCGCCGAGCTGGACAGGCAGCGCTTCTTCCTCGACGTCGCCCGGCTCACGAAGGTCCTGACCTCGCTGCGCATCACCGAGGTGACGGGCCTGCCGCGCGACGTCGATCGCCGGGCGCGCGTCGCGCTCAGCCGCTCGGTGAAGTCGGCGACCGGCCACATCTGGTCCGGTGCCGAGGACCACGTCCTGCGCAAGGCGAGCTTCAGCATGACGATCGAGCCGTCGGCCGCGGAGCGCCGGACGCTCGGCGGGATCTCGAGCATGAAGGTCAACGGCCAGCTGGAGGTCACCGAGGTGGGCACCGAGCAGCGGGTCGAGCCGCCGCGCAACCGCGGCTCCTACCGGGCGCTGCAGACCACGCTGGACGCGCTGGCCGACGCGGCGAGACGGTAATGAGCGTGGACGCCGCGACGGCGGCGGCCGCGCTGACGGTCCAGGGCATCAGCAAGCGCTTCGGCGACCGCGAGGCCGTGCGCGACGTCAGCTTCGACGTCGCG
>DASZOA010000486.1:0-5145 GCA_035551055.1 Solirubrobacteraceae bacterium | reverse complement strand
GTCTGGGCGGCCTTGGCGCCGGCCAGTCCGGCTCCGGCGATGACAACGGTCCTGGGAATGCTCACGCTCGCTCAAGCTCCTTCATCGGGAGGGGTACATCGAACTCTGTGTCGAACGAGCCGTGCTTCTTACGCTGCCCGGCCGCCCGCAGCTCGGCGAGCGGCGGGCGCTCGGGAGCCGATCGCCGCGCAGCCGCGCAGGGCGTCCGCCGACAGCAGACCCGTCGCGCGTGTCCGCGGATGTCTTACGCGGTGGGTGTCCCGGGTGACGTCTCGAAGGCGACAAGCTCCGCGAGGCTCTCGTGGTCCTCGCGGCACGCGGGGCAGCCCTCGAGGTGGGCGCGCATGCCCGCAACGACACGGTCGGCGTCGGCCCCTGCAAGCTGCAGATCGACGTAGCGGTCGAGCTGGTCGAAGCACTCCTCACAGCTCAACTCGGGCTCGTCGGGTCCGAGCAGCGCTGCGAGCAGCAGCTGGCGCTCGAGGGTGCGCTGGTCATTCATCGTGACTCTCCCATTCGCCGGACGCAACTCCGAAGCCATCGGCCACCAGCGTGGCCCGCAGCTTCTTTCGCGCGTCGTGCAGCGTCTTGTACAGGGCTCCCCTCGTCGTGTTCAGCCGCTCGGCGAGCACGTCGATCGGGATCCCGTTCAGCGTGACGGCGACGAGCACCTCGCGCTGGTGTTCGCTGAGACGCTCGGCCATCGCTCTGCGTAGTGCGGCGAGCAGCTCGTTCTCGGCGGCGTGCTCTGCCGGCGACAACTCGCGTGACGCGAACGCGGGCCAAGCCTCGGGTTGCAGCGGTAGCTCACGGTCCTGCCACGCGCGGCGACGCAACTTCACGGCAGCCTCGTAGAGGGCGAACTTGTACGCCCACGTCGTGAAGCGGCTGTCGCCACGGAACTGCGGAAGCTTTGCGAGCACCGCCACGAGCGCGTCGTCGGCCGCCTGCTGGGCGAGGTCGTCGTGATCGCCGCCGCGCAGGTAGGGCAGCACGTGCCGCCGCCGCGCCACCTCGAAGCGCGCCGCGCGCAACAGCAGTGTGTGCAGCCGCAGCACGGCGTCGTCGTGTGCGTGGCCGGCACCCGCCAGCTCCTCGAGCCAGCGCTTGGACTCGGCGTCGAGCGTCGGAGCCCGCACGAGCCGCATCGCCGAGCCGGGCGTCGCAGCTTCCTGTCGTACCCCGCTGCCGGTCGCGGCAGCGGCCGCCGGCCTCATCGTTCGGCCTCGATCGGCGCGAGTATCCGCGCCGCAGTCGCGGGCGGGCAGCCGCGGTCCAGCAGGATGAGCAGCTCGTGCAGGTCGACCGCGCCGTCGGCGGCGACCTGGGCGGCCAGCTGCTCGTCGAAGCCGGCCGCGATCAGCCGCCGCCGGCGCCAGGCGGCGAGCGCAGGCGGCCGGTCAGCTGGTTGTGTCGGTGTCGATCCCATCACTGTGTGTGCGTCGCCGAACGCACAGGTCTTACCTTCCGTCGGTCAGCCGGTCAGGAGGGATAGAAACTCATTGCGCGTACGGCCGTCGTCGCGCAGGAGACCCAGCAGCGCCGACGTGGTCGTTCGGGTGCCGGCCTTCTGCACGCCGCGCAGCGACATGCACAGATGCTCGGCCTCGATGACGACGCCGACGCCCTTCGGCTGGAGGTGGCGCTGCAGGCAGTTGGCGATCTGCATCGTCAGGCGCTCCTGCAGCTGTAGGTCGCGCGCGAACAGCTCGACGACGCGGGCAAGCTTCGACAGCCCGACGATCCGCTCGCCGGGCAGGTAGGCGACGTGCGCGACGCCGTGGAAGGGCAGCACGTGGTGCATGCACAGCGAGTGAAACGGGATCTCTCGAACGACGACGAGCTCGTCGTAGCCGGCGTCGTTGGGAAAGGTCGTCAGCGAGAACGGCTCATGCGTGAGCAGCTCGGCGTAGGCGCCGGCGACGCGCCGCGGCGTGTCTCGCAGGCCGTGGTCCGCGGGGTCGCGGCCGAGTGCGACCAGCAGGTCGCGGACGGCTTGCTCGGCCCCGGCCCGGTCGATGCGCGGCGGGCGTTCGACCTCCAGCGTGTCATCGGCATGGAGCGCGGCGATGCGGGCGATGCCCGAGTTCCCGGTTGGCATGACGACCTGAGCGTCCCGTGGGCCGGACTTCTTACCAACCCGCGATCAATACGTCGGTGCCGGCACCGGCTGACGAGGCTTGCCGCGACGGCGGTGCCGCGGCGCCTTGCCGATCATCCGCGCCAGGTCACCGTCGTCGCAATCGGCCAGCAGGGCACGCAGCTCGAGGTCGCCGTCGGTCGCGCGCAGCACCGTGCCTGGCCATCCGTGCTCGCGATGGCCGGCGCCGCCACGCAACCGCCGGTCCCACACCCACGCTCCTGAGTTGAACAGGCGGTAGCGCCCGTTCGGCGTCATGACGCCGTCGAGCGCGACGTGCGTGTGGCCGAAGACGACGGTGGCGGCCTGCACCTCGAGGTTGCCGCAGACCGCCTGCATCGCCTCGAGCACCTTCGTCGTCGGCGGCGCGCTCCCCAGCAGAAGCCGCGCGTCGTCGTGGTGGCTGAGCACGTGCGCCAGCGTCGCCAATCGTCGTGACGCGCGCTTCGGGGCGTGCGCGATCGCGGCAGCGCCGCCCAGCCAGCGCTGCAGGCGCTGTTGCGCGCACGGCCCCGACGGCAGGTTGGCGATCTCGTACATGAGCTCGTACAGCGGCGCGATGAGACCTTCGTAGTCCGAGACGGTCAGTCGATCGGGCCGCACCGCGAAGCCCCCGAGATACCACGCCAGGCGGTCGGCCAGCCGCCAGTCGGAGGAGCCGACGTGCGGCGCGATGTAGTGGCCGTGCATGATGCACATCCCGTCGAGCCGGCACTGGGGATAGACGGAGACGACATCGACATCCGGGCACAGGGCGTGCAGGAGACGGTCGGCGGGCGCGACGCCGAACATCCTGGCAGCCGGCAAGCCCAGCACTTCTGCGAAGCGGCGCTCGTCGCCGGCGAGCGACACGAGATGGTGGTCGTGGTTGCCCACGACGTAGTGCACGCGACCGACGTGGCGATTGACCAGGCGCAGGAACGGCCGCGCCGCATCGACCGCCTCCTGCAGCGAGGCGAAGACGAGCTCCAGCAGGTCGCCGTTGATGACGAGCTCGTCCGCCCATGCGAGCTCCGGCTCGAGCCGCTCGAGCGCAGCGGGGGACCCGAGCAGGTCGTCGCCCGATCCGAAGTGCAGATCGGAGATGATCAGCCGTCGGACACCCATGATCCGTTAGCGCCTGCGGCAACGCGCGCCTTACGCGTCGCACCGGCGGGCCCGGCCACGACGATCAGCCGCGGTAGTAGGCGGCGTTGCGCTCGACGTAGTCCTGCCACTCGTCCGGGACCTGGTCTTCGGAGGTGATCGCGTCGACCGGGCAGGCCTCGACGCACGCGTCGCAGTCGATGCACTCCTCGGGATCGATGTACAGCTGCGGGGCGTCATCGAAGCCGGCTTCGCCCGGCGTCGGGTGGATGCAGTCCACGGGGCAGACGTCGACGCATGACGTGTCCTTCGTCGCGATGCACGGCTCGTTGATCACATACGTCATCGGCGCCCTCCGGCGTCCGTTTTCATAGCGCTACTGGGAAAATACAGCAGCCGCATGGTTCTTCCAGTCCAGCTATGCAAAACTCGCCGGCGATGGACGTTCCACGGCGGCCCGGAGACGTGCTCGCGCAGCCCACGCGCGCGCGGCTGTTCGAGATGCTGGGCGAGCTCGGCCGGCCGGCGCCGACCGAGGAGCTGGCCGCCGAGCTCCGTCTGCATCCCAACGGCGTGCGGCTGCACCTCGAGCGCCTGCGCGAGGCCGGCCTCGTGGTCCGTGGCCGCGACCGTCAGGCGCGCGGACGCCCGCGCGACATGTGGTCGATCGCCTCCGACGCCCGGCCGGGCGGTGAGCCTCCCAGCGCCTATGCGGATCTCGTGCGGTGGCTGATCCGCCTCGTCTCGCAGCGCAGGACGAGCCTGCGCACGGTCGAGGCGACCGGACGGGAGATCGGGCGAGAGCTGGCGCCCGAAGGCGACGGGTCGGCCGAGAGGGCGATGTTCGACGCGCTCGTCGCACAGGGCTTTGCGCCCGCTCGCGAGCTCGGCCCCGAGGGCATGCTGACCTATCGGCTGCGCAACTGCCCGTACCGCGCGGCCGTGCACGAGAACCAGCCGATCGTGTGCATGCTGCACCGCGGCATCACCCGCGGGCTGCTCGACGCGCTCGCACCGGAGACGACGCTCGCGGGCTTCGTGCCGCGCGATCCCGACGCGGCGGGCTGCCTGATCGAGCTCCGCGGTCGACTCGCCGCCGAGGCGCGCACCGCCGCCTCCGCCACGCCCGCGCCATGAAGCGCGGCGCGGGGCTCGCCGGGCAGCTCGGACCCGTCGACTGCCGCCCGGCGGATGGATGACGTCTGGCTCGCCGTCCGCTGGCTCCACGTCCTCGCGATGGCCTTCTTCGTCGGTGGCCAGCTCCTGCTCGCGGTTGCGGTCGTCCCGGTCGAGCGTCACGCGCCCGACCGCGAGCGGCTGCGTGCGATCGCCCGCCGCTTCGGTTACGGCACGCTGGCGGCGATCGCGGTGCTGCTTGCGACCGGCAGCGCCCTGGCCTCACGCCTGCATCTGTGGGATGACGGCACGCTTCAGCTCAAGCTCGCGCTGGTGGCGCTCGTGGCGCTGCTCGTCGTCTGGCACATGCGCCGTCCGGCGCTGCATGTGCTGCAGCCCGCGATCTTCGTCGTCTCCCTGGCAATCGTGTGGCTCGGCCTCACGCTCGCGCACTGATCGCGCCGTCCCGCTCATCGCCCCGGTTCGTGCTCGTAGCGCCATCAGACCGTGACGCAGCGCCGGATGGGCCTCGACGATCAGCACGCTCACGGCGGTGGCTGGGTCGTGCGCGCGGCGACGTCGTCACGGTCGCGTTGCCCACAGGCGCTGTGGAGGAGCTGCTGATCCTGTCAGTCGGCGACGCGCAGGAGCCTGAGGATCACGGGCGCCGGCGCGCGTCGCCGTAAGACGATGCGCCACGGTGCAGCAAAGCCGACATGACCACACACAGTTCGTGGCCCGCCGGCACCGCGACCGATCGCGCACCGCGCCCGGGCTCGCGCGGAACGAACCGCCTGCGTCGG
>DASZOA010000485.1:0-1957 GCA_035551055.1 Solirubrobacteraceae bacterium | reverse complement strand
ATCGCGCGAATCCTCTTCACGACGGCGGCGTTCCTGGCCCTCCTGTACCTGCTCGTGCAGATCCGCAGCACGCTGCTGCTGCTGGGCGTCGCGGTCTTCCTCGCGGTCGCGCTCGGGCCCGCCGTCGACTTCTTCGCGCGCCGCGGGCTGCCGCGCGCGGCGGCGATCCTCGTCGTCTACGTGCTGATCCTCTGCGTCTTCGCCGGGGTGATGGCGCTCATCGTGCCGCCCGTCGTCAGCGGCGCGAGCGAGCTGGCGAACGACATCCCGGGCTACATCGACGACGTGCGCGAGAACCCGGCGATCCGCGAGTTCGACAACAAGTACGACATCACCTCCCGCCTCCAGGAGGAGGCCGCCAAGCTGCCCGAGCAGCTCGGCGACGCCGCCGGGGCGCTGCAGGACATCGCGGCCGGCGCGGTCAACGCCGCGTTCCAGCTGCTGACGGTCCTCACGATGGCGTTCTTCCTGCTGCTCGACGGCAGGCGCATCGCCGAGTTCCTCATCACCCGCTTCGGCCGCCACCGGGAGGAGCGGCTGCGGGGGGTCTCCGAGCGGATCTACCGGTCGACGTCGGGCTACGTCGCGGGCGCGCTGACGATCACATCGATCAACGGGCTCCTGACGTTCATCGTGCTGTCGATCCTCGGCGTGCCGTTCGCGGTCCCGCTCGCGGTGCTGATGTCGTTCTTCGGCCTGATCCCGCTCGTCGGCGCGACGATCGGCGGCGTGATCATCCTGATCGTCACGCTGTTCACGAACTTCCCGACCGCGACGATCATCTACGGGGTCTTCCTGATCTTCTACCAGCAGTTCGAGAACAACGTGCTGCAGCCGCTCATCTTCAAGCGGACGGTCAACGTGCCGCCGCTGGCGGTAATCCTCGCGATCCTCGCGGGCGCCTCGATCCTCGGCATCGTCGGCGCGCTCGTCGCGATCCCGATCGCCGCCGCGCTGCTGATCGTCGTCAAGGAGTACTACCGCGACCAGACCACGGTCTCGGGCAGCGTCATCCTGCCCGATGACCCCGACGCGCCGCCGTCGCCGCCACCGCCGTCGCCGCCACCGCCGTCGCCGCCCCCGTCGCCGCCGCCGCCGCCGGCGGCCGAGCCGCCGCCGAGCCCGCCCGGCTCCACACCACGGGCGAGGCGGAGGCCCAGGCGGGCCTGACGCCGCGGCTCGAGCGCGTCGACGCCGAATGGGGAGCGTGGACGGATGCCAATCCGTCCAGCCCGCCGGAGACGGGGCCGCCGCCGCCGACAACCTCGGCCAAGCGGTCGGGCCGGCTGGCCCGCAAACCACGATCAGGAGCACAGCCCATGTCACGAAGGACAGCTCTCGCCGCCGCGCTGGTGGCGCTCGCGGCGATGCCCGCCGGGGCGCAGGCGGCTACGTCGGCCACCGGCGACCAGTCGGTCACCGCCGACGTCGCCGACACGCTCGAGGCGACCTTCCCCGCCGCCTACGCGTGGGGGAACCTCAACGCGGGCTCGACCGGCAACGAGTCGGCCGAGCAGACGATCACCGTCAAGAGCAACAAGGCGTGGGGCGCGAAGATCAGCTCCGACATCGCCAGCGGCAAGATGACGGAGTACAACTCCTCCACCGGCTACGTCGCGCTCACCCCGAAGGTCCTGACCAACGCCCTGCAGTGGCGCCTGGGAAGCCTCGCGGGAGCCGCTCAGGCCACGAGCTACGCGGCGATCTCGAGCACCCAGGCGAGCCTGACGACCGGCCAGGGAGCGACCGGCGACAGCGGCGTCGCGGTCGGCGCGAAGTTCAAGCAGGTCATCTCCTACGCCGATGTCAGCGCCGGTGCCCTCAACGACTATCGGATCCTCGCGCAGTACGACGTGGCGCAGGGCTACTGAGCTCCTCCTGCGCTTGACGGCGGGGGCGGCCGCGCTGCTCGACGCTGGAGGGGGCCAGCAGCAGGCCGCCCGCCGCGGCGGCGGGC
>DASZOA010000484.1:0-4019 GCA_035551055.1 Solirubrobacteraceae bacterium | reverse complement strand
CGCGCGCGAACGCCGCGAACCAGTCCAGCGCGGCGGGGTTGGCGAGCGACTCGCGGCTGGCCGCGCGCTCGGGCGCCACGCCGGACAGGATCCGCTTGACCGGCACCTCGAGCGCCTTGCCCGACAGCGTGCGCGGGACCTCGGGGACGGCGTAGACGTCGTCGGGGACGTGGCGCGGCGAGCAGTCCTCCCGCACCCGGCGGGCGATCCGCGCGCGCAGCTCGTCGTCCAGCGAAGCGCCGTCGCGCACGACGACGAACAGGGCCATCCAGCCGTCGACGTCGACGACGAGCGCGTCGACGATCTCGTCGAGCGCCAGCACGGCGCGGTAGATCTCGCTCGTGCCCATCCGCACGCCGCCGCGATTGATCGTCGAGTCGCTGCGCCCGTAGATGATCGCCGTCCCGCGCGGCGTGATCTCGATCCAGTCGCCGTGGCGCCAGATGCCCGGGTACATCTCGAAGTACGCCTCGCGCAACCGCACGCCGCCGGGGTCGTTCCAGAAGCACAGCGGCATCGAGGGCATCGGCTGGACGATCACGAGCTCGCCGACCTCGCCGACGAGCGGCCGGCCGTCCTCGTCGAAGGACTGCACGTCGCAGCCCAGCGAGCGCGCCTGCAACTCGCCCTCGTAGACCGGGAGCAGCGGCACGCCGCCGACGAACGCCGTGCAGACGTCGGTCCCGCCGCTCGTCGAGAACAGCCACGTGTCCGCGCCGAGCTGCTCATAGATCCAGCGAAAGCCCTCCGGCGACAGCGGCGAGCCGGTCGACCCGACGGCGCGCAGCGCGCGCAGGTCGCGCTCGCCACCGCGCGGCGAGACGCCGGCCTTCATGCAGCCGGCGATGAACGCCGCGCTCGTGCCGAAGCACGTGATCTGCGCCTCGGCCGCGAGCTGCCAGAGGCGATCGGGCGACGGCGCGCCGGGGCTGCCGTCGTAGAGCACGATCGACGCCGGCGTCAGCAGCACGCCGACGAGGAAGTTCCACATCATCCAGCCCGTCGTCGTGTACCAGAACGCCCGGTCGCCGGCGTGCATGTCGAGGTGCAGGTTCTGGTGCTTGAGCTGCTCGAGCACGACGCCGCCGTGGCCGTGGACGATCGCCTTCGGCAGCCCGGTCGTGCCGCTTGAGTACAGGACCCAGAGCGGGTGATCGAACGCGACGGGCTCGAGCTGCAGCTCGGCGTCCGGCGGCCCGAGGAAGCCCTCCGCCCAGCCGCCGCCGCGCAGGTGCTCGAACCGCACGAGCGCGCCGCCGACGGCCGCGTGGATCTGCTCGACGACGTCGGAGCGGTCGAAGTCGCGTCCGCCGTAGCGGTAGCCGTCGACCGCGAGCAGCACCTTCGGCTCGATCTGGGCGAAGCGGTCGATGACCGCGCGCGCGCCGAAGTCCGGCGAGCAGCTCGACCAGATCGCGCCGAGCCCGGCGGTCGCCAGGAAGGCGGCGACCGTCTCGGGGAGGTTCGGCATGTACGCGACGACGCGGTCGCCGCGCCCGACGCCGAGCGCGCGCAGCCCGTCCTGGATGCGCGCGGTCAGCGCGCGCAGCTCGTCCCACGTCATCGCGCGCAGCGGGCGCAGCTCGGAGGCGTGGCGGATCGCGACCGCGTCGCCGTCGCGGCCGGCGAAGACGTGCTCGGCGTAGGAGAGGGTCGCGCCGGGAAACCACTCGGCGCCCGGCATCTCGCGCCTGCCGAGCACCGAGCGCGGCGGGTCGTGGAAGCGCACGCCGAAGTACTCGGCGATCGACGACCAGACGTCCTCGAGGTCGCCGACCGACCACTCCCACAGCTCGCCGTACGTCGTGACGGCGACACCGCGGCGGGCGGCCAGCCAGTCCATGTACGCGCGCAGGCGCGTGCGCTGCGCGAACGCCTCGTCCGGCTCCCACAGCAGCTGCGGCTTGCGGCGTCTCACGCCGCAAGCCTACGTCGCGGCCGGCGCGCGCCTAGAGGCTGCCCTCGTACTCCACGGTGACCTCGTCCGCGACCTTCAGCGCGCCGAACATCGCGGAGAACTTCTTGATCCCGAAGTCGCTCTGCTTGAGCGTGATGCTGCCGCTGATCTTGTCGTCGCTGACGTTCAGCGGCGCCTCGACCGTCGAGCTGTTGCCCGCGATCGTCAGCTCGCCCTTGACGGTGCTGTCGCTCACCTCGGTCGACTCGAAGGTGATCTGCGAGGAGCCGAGGACCTTGTCCGTCGTGCTCTTCTTGATGTCCTGTATGTCGTCGTCGTCGAGCTTCTTCGCCCCGCCGGTGCCCTCGATGACCTCGATCGACGTCGGATCGGCGGTCAGCTTGATCGACGGGCTGTCGCCGCCCTCGACCGTGGCCTCCCAGCTGGTGACCTCGAGCGTGAGGTCGTGCCCCGCCTTCGACGCCGCTCCCTCCCTGCCTGTCTTGACCCTCAGCGAACCGTTGCTGGGCCCGATGGTGTGACTGCCTTCCGGAATGGACATAGCTCTCTCCCTACCCGCCAACGCGCCGCACACGCCCCCCGCGTAGCCTGCGCTGCAGCGATGCCCTGGATCCAGCGCGAGATCACGCTCGAGCCGCGCCCGCGCGGCGTGCATCTGGTCACCTCGGAGATCGTCGACGCGCTGCCCGAGCTCGAGCGCATCCAGGTCGGCCTCGCGCACCTGTTCATCCGCCACACGTCGGCGTCGCTGACGCTCAACGAGAACGCGTCGCCCGACGTGCGCCGCGACTTCGAGTCGTGGTTCAACCACGCCGTTCCCGAGGACTTCGCGTGGACGCACACGCTGGAGGGCGCCGACGACATGCCCGCCCACGTCAAGGCCGCGCTGATGGGAACGTCGCTGAGCCTGCCGATCGGCGGCGGCCGGCTGGCGCTGGGCACCTGGCAGGGGATCTACCTCTGCGAGCACCGCGACCGCGGCGGCCCGCGGAAGCTGCTGGCGACGATCTTCGGCGACTCGGGCTAGGGCTTCCGGGCGCCGCGAGCCGCGCGCGGATCTACGCCGCGAACAGCGTCAGGTCGGGCGCGCGCTCGCCGCGCAGGACGGCGAGATCGACCTCCACGCAGGCCAGGCCGCGGGCCGCGGCGAGCACCCGCGCCTGCGGCCTGATCGACTGCGCCGCCAGGACGCCGCGACAGGACGCCATCGCCGGGTCGCGGCGGATGCGCTCGAGATAGCGCGTGAGCTGCTCGACGGCCTCGATCGTGCCGATGCGCTTGATCTCCACCGCGACCCAGGCGTCGTCGCCGTCGCGGCACATGAGGTCGACGGGGCCGATGTCCGTCGGCCACTCGCGCCGCACGAGCCGGAAGCCCTCGCCGCAGAACCGCGGCGCGGCGGCGAGCGCCTCCTGCAGGTCGCGCTCGACGCCGTCCTTCTCGAGCGCGGCGGCCTCGCCCATGTTGTGGACGACGTCGGAGAGGACCTCGGCGACGTCGATCTCCAGCCGGTCCTCGCTCGCGCCGGCGGGCTTGCGCACGACGATCCGGCCGGGCCGCTCCTCGATCACCGTCGGCGCCGTCATCCAGTTGCTCGGCTTGTAGCCGCCGCTGTCGGTGTGCACCAGGAAGGAGCCGTCGGACTTGACGATCAGCAGCCGCACGGCCTCGGGCAGCACGGCGTTGAGGCGGCCGCTGTAGCGAACCTCGCAGCGGGCGACGATCAGGCGCATCGCCGGCCACCGTACCGGCCGCGGCGGACCGCATCGCCCGCGTGGCGCCCGGCGCTGCGGGGTAGCGAGGCGACAGCGTGAGCACGACGGCGGCGGGCTACCTGGAGACCTACCTGCACGACCATCGCGCGGGCGCCCAGGCGATCAGGGAGCTCGCCGGCCGGCTCGCCGACGAGAACCTCGCGACGCCGTACGAGGAGTTCCTCGTCGGGCTCGTGCGCGAGATCGAGCGGGACATCGAGCTGCTCGAGGAGATCATGGACCTCTGCGGCGTCGGCAGGCCGACGCTGAAGCTGGTGGCCGCCACGGTCGCCGAGCGGCTCGGTCGCCTGAAGCCCAACCGCAAGCTCGCCGGCTACTCGCCGCTG
>DASZOA010000483.1:0-25241 GCA_035551055.1 Solirubrobacteraceae bacterium | reverse complement strand
GTGCGGTAGCGCCGGATCGCGAACGCCCGCCCGGCGGGCGACCCGGTCATCGCGCGCCGTCGGGCGCCCCGAGCGCGGCCGGAAGCTCGCGCCGCGAGCGCACGTCGAGCTTGCGATACGCGTTGCCGAGGTGCCACTCGACCGCCTTGCGCGTGACGAACAGCGCCTCGGCGATCTCACGGTTGGACAGCCCGTCGATCGCCAGATCGACGACGCGCCGCTCGCTCGGGCTGAGCGCATCGGCGCCGCGCCTGGCCGCTCGCTGCACGAGCGCGCCGGCGACCTCGAGCTCCTCGAGCGCGCGCTCCTCGACCAGGCGCGCGCCCGACGCGCGCGCGAGCGCGAGTGCCTCGCCGAGCGCGCGGCCCGCGTCCGAGCGCCGTCCGGCGCGCCGCAGCACGGCGCCGAAGTCGAGCAGCGCGCGGCAGTGCACCAGGCGCGCCTGCGACCCGCCGACGACCGCGACGGCCTCCTCGAGCAGCTCGATCGGCCGCTCGAGGTCGCGGTGGGCCTCGGCGTGAGCGAGCGCACGCAGGGCGACGGAGATCGCGCCCGGCGCGCCATAGGCGCGCGCGAGCGCAAGCTCCTCGGCCGCCAGCGCGCGCGCCTCGCCGGCGCGGCCGAGCCGCGTCAGCGCGTAGACCGAGGCCGAGCGCCAGGCGCCGAGGCAGGCGGGATTGACGATTCCGGCGACGGCGTCGCGCCACGCCTCGAAGTGCGTCAGCGCGTCCGCCTCGCGGCGCTCGACGAGCGCGAGCCGGCCGAGCGCCTCGTGCCACGGGGCGCGGATCGCCGACGCCGGAGCGCCGGCCGCGTCGTGGCGCGCCGCGCAGGCCGCCGCGGCGTCGAGCTCGCCGCGTTCGAGCAGCAGCCCGACGACGACGCCGTAGGCCGACGGCAGGAAGTGCCGCCAGCCGTAGCGCTCGGCGTCAAGCGCCGCCTCGGCGTCGGCGAGCGCCTCGGCGAGGCGCCCCTGGCCCCAGCGCGACGCGGCCCGGCACAGGCTCGCCGTCGCGAGCTCCAGCATCGAGCCGCGTGCGCGCGACCGGCTGATCGCCGCGGTCAGCAGGCGGTCGCTCCAGTCCAGCTCGTCGGCCGAGTGCAGCGCAAGGCAGATCCCGAAGATCACGCTGCCGTCGACGACGTCGACCGCGGGCGGGGCACCGTCCGCCAGGGCGCGCCGGGCAAGCTCGACGACCTCCTCGCGCGGCGCCCCGCGCATCGCCTGATGCAGGCAGAGCGTCGCCAGCTGCGCGCGCTGGGCGGCGCTCGCCGGCTCCGGCGCACGGCTCGCCTGCTCGCCCGCCGCCTGCAGCACGACGGCGCGGCGGCCCGCATCGAACGCGCCGAGGGCGCCCGCCTCGGCGCGCGCCTGCTCGGCGACGTGCGGCTCGGCCTCTCCGCTCTCCGCGGCCTCGTCGAATGCGCGCAGCGCCTCGTCGTGACGGCCGATGGCGGCCAGCATGCAGCCGAGCGCCAGCAGCGTGCGCGCCCGGTCGCGCTCGTCGGGTGCCGCGGCCAGCGCCTCCTCGAGGCGCCCGACGGCGCTCGGCAGCCCGGTGGCCGCCTCGCTGACGCCGAGCTGGCGCAGCAGGCCGGCGCGCGCGGCGGCGTCCGGCGGCTCGTCGAGCGCGCGGCGCAGGTAGGTCGCCGCCGACTCGGGCGCGCCGAGCTCGAGCGCACGGGCGGCGGCGGCGGCGAGCATCTCGACCACCCAGCTCGCTCCGGTGCCGGCGCTCGGCAGCAGGTGCGCGGCGACGCGCTCGGGCGCGATGTCCTCGCCGAACAGGATCTCGGCGGCCCGCCGGTGCAGCGCGGCGCGCTCGCCCGTGCCCAGGTCGGCGTACACCGCGGAGGCCAGCAGCGGGTGGGCGAAGCGCAGCGCGCCGGCGTCGAGCGGCCGCAGGATCTCCGACGCCGCGAGCGCGTCGGCGGCGGCCGCGACGCGGTCGGGCGTTCCGTCGATGAGCGCGGCGACGTGGCGCAGCTGGGCGTCGTCGCCGAGCACCGCGACCCCCCGCGCGACGGCCGCAGCTTCGTCGGAGAGTCGCATGAGCCGCACGGCCACCGCGCGCAGCACCGCCTCCGGCGCCAGGGTGCCGATCTGCGCCGCGTTCTGCGCGGTCGGCTTCCAGCCCTCGGCCTCGACGGCGCGGACGAGCTCGCCGAGCAGGAAGACGTTGCCCTCGGTCATCCTCCAGCAGGCGTCGGCGAACGCCTCGTCGGCGTCGGGCAGCGCGGCGCTCACCATCAGCCGGGCCCCCTCGCGCGACAGCGGCGGCGGGCGCACGCGACGGCTGGAGCGGTGGGCGGCGATCTGACCGAGCAGGTCGTCGGGCGCTCCGGGCTCGCCGAGCCGGCGCGCGACGAGGATCGACACGGCCATCTCGTCCAGGCGCTGCAGCAGATACAGCACGAGCCGCAGCGACGCTCGGTCGGCCCAGTGCGCGTCGTCGATCACGATCAGGACCGGTCCGGTCTCGGCGAGGTTGGACAGCAGCCAGAACAGACCGTGCAGCACCGGATAGGAGCGATCCTCGGCCTCGTCGCCGCCCCAGCTCGTCGGGCGCTCGAGCAGCGGTCCGGCGAGCGCGGCGGAGCCCGCCAGCAGCCGGTCGCGCGTCTCGTCGTCAGCGCCCGCCAGCAGCGGCTCGAAGAGCTGCAGCGCGATGCCGAAGGCGAACTCGCTCTCGAGCTCCGACGCGCGCGCGCGCATGACCGTCATGCCCGCGCCGCGGGCGCGCGCGACCGCCGCGTCGAGCAGCGCCGACTTGCCGATCCCCGCGTGCCCCTCGACGAGCAGCAGCTGCCCGTTCGCGGCGCGGCCGGCGGCCAGCAGATCGTCGACCGCGCGCAACTCGACCTCCCGCTCGAGCAACCCGGCCGGCGCCGTGTCTTCTGTGGCGGCTGCTGCGCGGTTCGTCAAAAGACTGGGGAGCTGCCCTAGTGTGCGCGGCCGAGGCAGCGACTAAAAAGAGCCTAGCGACCGACCCGGAAGGTCGATCGGAGCGCACGACACGGCGGTCGGATGTGCGCGAGAAACGTACGCGGAGCCGCACGGAGGCGTGACATCCCGGGACCGGAGGTCCCGGGTCCGCGTGCTCGATGGAGCGCCGCGGGCGGCGTCAGGACAGCTCGCGGCTGGGCGCCCACTGCGCCTCGGCGAGGTCGCCGGCGGGCATCGCCTCGGGCGCCGGGATGAGCGGCGTGTCGCGCAGGTACCACTCGGCGTCGAGCGCCGCCTGCGATCCGGACCCGGCCGCCGTGACCGCCTGGCGATAGGTGTGGTCGACGACGTCGCCGGCGGCGAACACCCCCGGCTTGCTCGTGCGGGTCGAGCGCCCCTCGGTGATGACGTAGCCCTCGCTGTCGAGCTCGAGCAGCCCGGCGACGAGCTCGGACTGCGGCTCGTGGCCGATCGCGATGAACGCGCCGGAGATCTCGATCTCCTGCGTGTCGTCGCTCTGGCTATTGCGCAGCCGCGCGCGCTGCAGTGCGCCGCCATCGCCGGCGACGAACTCCGACACGACGAACGGGGTCATCCACTCGATGTTGTCGATCGAGCGGGCGCGGTCGAGCATGATCTTCGACGCGCGGAACTCGTCGCGGCGGTGGACGACCACGACCTTTGAGGCGAACTTCGACAGGAAGATCGCCTCCTCCATCGCGCTGTCGCCGCCGCCGACGATGATCGTCGCCTTCTCCCTGAAGAACGCGGCGTCGCAGGTGGCGCAGTACGACACGCCGCGGCCGCCGAGCTCCTCCTCGCCGGGCACCGCGAGCTTCTTGTGCTCTGCGCCCATCGCCAGGATGACGGTCCGCGTGACGTACTCGTCGTCGCCGACCCAGACCCTGTGCACGCCGCCGGGCTCGTCGCCGAGCTCGACCTTCGTCGCCTGATCGGTGACGAAGCGCGTGCCGAAGCGCTCGGCCTGGTCGCGAAAGCGCTGCATGAGCTCGGGCCCCTCGATCCCGTCGGGAAAGCCGGGGTAGTTCTCCACGTCGGTCGTCTGCTGCAGCAGCCCGCCCCACAGGAAGCCCTCGATGACGAGCGGCCGCAGGTTCGCGCGCGACGTGTAGAGCGCCGCGGTGTAGCCGGCCGGTCCGGAGCCGACGATGATGACGTTCTCGATGCTGGCGGGGCTGGCGCTGGTCACTTCACAAAGTATAGTGCTACCTGCCCGGCGTTACGCGCCGGCGGTCGCGGCGATCTCGCCGCGGCGCCGCTCGTCGCGCCAGCGCGCCACCGTGCGGCGCAGCTGGAGGTAGGCGATCGCGCCCGGGATCGTCGGCAGCCAGAACGTGAACCCGCGGTAGGCGAGCACCGCCGGGACGACGAGCGGGAGCGGCACGCCGAAGGCCACGAACGCCCCGATCATCCCACCGTCGACGCCGCCGATCCCGCCCGGCAGCGGCAGCAGGTTGCCGAGGAAGCCGACGAAGTAGCCCATGACGAGCGCGGCGGTCGGCGGAGGGTCGCCGAACGCGTGGAAGCACGCCCACAGGACCCCGATGTTGAAGCCCCAGTAGGCGACCGCGCCCAGCAGCGCCGGATCGCGCTCGCGCACGTGGCACAGCGCCTCGCGGATGCCCGTCGAGAACGCCGCCGGTGCGTTGGCCAGGCGCTGACCGAAGCGCGCCATCCGCCCGCCGCGGTGCGCGACGCCCTCCAGCCGGCGCTGCAGGTCGGTCGGGACGCGTGCGAGGCCGAGCGCCACGGCGATCGCGGTCAGCGCGAAGAGCGCCGGGATGACCGTGATCGCGAACGGGGACGGGCCCGGCAGCAGGTCGAAGTACAGCCCGAAGCCGCACACGACGAGCGCCGCCATGTAGACCGCGTACGTGAGGATCAAGAACGCGAGCGTCTTGTCGGCGACCTCGCGGCGCGGCATGCCCGCCCGCCGCAGCGCCCACGCGGTCAGCGCGATCCCGCCCGCGCCGCCGGCCGCGAACAGCCGCGTCGCGGCGAGGCCGGCCATCGTGATCTGGTAGCTCGCGCGCCAGTTGATCCGACCTCCCGCGCTCGTCCCCTCGCGCACGAAGATCCCCTGGAACATCATCACGTAGCCGCCGAACGACGCCAGCGTCAGGACGAACGCGACGGCGAGCCACGAGCGGTTGCCCTCCCCGACCTGCTCGCCCTGCTCCTTGAGGTCGGCGAGCTGCGGCAGGACGAGGTACAGGAACGCGACCGCGGACACCACGAAGACCGCCCCGAGCACCAGGCCGCGGCGCGTGACCTGCAGCCGCGGCATCGCCTCGTCGAGGTCATAGTCCTCCCCCTCGGGTTCCGCCGGGTCGCCCTCCAGAAGCTTGACCTTCGTATCCATGGTTGTCGGCTCCGCGCGAGCACGGGCGAGTATAAGTACGGCGCACGATCGAACGGAAGCGTTCCCGCGACGGCCGATCAGGAGACGCGCTCTGCGGCGTGCTCGACGAGCGCGGCGATCAGCCGGCTCGCCTCGTCGGCCTCCGGATGCCACTGGACCCCGAGTGCGAACGCCGCCCCCGGCAGCTCGAGCGCCTCGGGCAGGTCGTCGAGCTGCGACCAGCCGGTGACGACGAGCCCGTCGCCGATGCGGTCGACGCCCTGATGGTGATGCGACTTCGTCGCGTGCAGCTGCTCGCCCGCCGCGCGCGCCGCGAGCGATTCCGGCGCCAGGCGCACGTCGTGGTCGGCGCCCTCGAACGTGCCGGGCACGCGGCGATGGTCCTCGTGGCCGAGCAGCTCGGGAAGGTGCTGGTGCAGCGTGCCGCCGCAGGCGACGTTCATGACCTGCATCCCGCGGCAGATGGCCAGCAGCGGCAGGTCGCGCTCCAGCGCGCGCCGCGTCAGCGCCAGCTCGAAGGCGTCGCGCTCGGGCACGCAGCCGACGGTCTGCGGGTGCCGCTCGGCGCCGTAGGTGCTCGGGTCGACGTCCGCCCCGCCGGCCAGCATGAGGCCGTCGACGAGGTCGAGCGCCTCGTCGGGGTCCTCGACGAGCGCCGGGTCGGGTGCGAGCAGCAGCGCCATCGCGCCCGCGCGGTTGACGGCGCTGACGTAGTTGCGCGGCAGCAGGAAGGCCTCGAGCTGCCAGACGCCCCAGCGCGCCTGCTCGAGCGGCGTGCAGATGCCGATGACGGGTCGGGCCATCCATGCACGGTAGCTTCTGCGCATGTACGAGACCGTCGAGCTCGAACGACGCGGCGACGCGACGATCATCCGCCTCAACCGGCCCGACGCCCTGAACGCATGGAACCACCGGCTCGGACACGAGCTGCTCGACGCCGTCCGCGCGGTCGCCGCCGACGACGCGGTGCGGGCGGTCTGCGTGACGGGTAGCGGGCGTGCGTTCTCCTCGGGCGCCGACCTGCGCGATCTCGCCGGACGCGGCGTCACCGCCGACGGCCGGATCGACGTCCACACGACACTGACGACCGTCTACCACCCGATCCTCACGACGCTGCGCCGGATGCCCAAGCCGGTCGTCGCGGCCGTCAACGGCCCCGCCGTCGGGATCGGCTGCTCGCTGGCGCTCACCTGCGACCTGCTCGTCGCGGCGGCGTCGGCCTACATGCTGCTGGCGTTCGTCAACATCGGCCTCGTGCCCGACGGCGGCGCGCTGGCCCTGGTGTCCGCGCGCGCCGGCGCCGGCCGCGCCGCGCAGATGGCGATGCTCGGCGAGCGCATCCCGGCCTCGGACCTGCGCCGCTGGGGGCTCGTCGACGACGTCCTGCCCGACCACGAGCTCGACGACTTCGTCTGCGAGAAGCTCGACCGGCTGGCGGCGGGCCCGACGCGGTCCTACGCCGGCACGAAGCGCCAGCTCAATGCATGGTTGTACGACGGGCTCGACGAGCAGCTCGAGCTCGAGGCGCGCATCCAGCAGCAGATGGTCGGCACGGACGACTTCCGCGAGGGCGTCAGCGCGTTCCTGGAGAAGCGCGCGCCGGGCTTCGGCGGCGGATGAGCGCCGCGGAGCCCGGGTAAAGCGCCCGACGCCGCCGAGCAGATCGCCCCGCATGAATACAATCCCCGCGCCTTGACTTCCACACCCCCCCGAACCTGCCGCCGCGCGTTCGCGCTCGCGCTCCTCGTGGGGCTGGCAGGGGGGCTCGTGCTCGCGGCGGGCGCCTCCGCCGACTTCGCCACGCCGGAGTCGGGCGGCTCGCCGAACGCCGACAGCATCGACACGCTCTACAAGATCGTGCTCGTGGTCGCCGCGCTCGTCTTCGTCGGCGTCGAGGGCCTGCTGGTGTACTCGCTGGTCAGGTTCCGCGCGCGCAAGGGCGGCGTCCCGGCGCAGATCCGCGGCAACACGCGCCTGGAGGTCGGCTGGACGCTCGGCGCCGCCGCGATCCTCGTCGTCCTCGCGGTCGTGACGTTCGTGATGCTCGACGACATCCGTACGCCCACCGACTCCGATCCCGGCGCCTACCCGACGCAGCGGATCGCCGACGCGCAGAACCCGGCCGCCTACCAGCCGCGCCCGCCGAGCGGGCGGGCGCTGAACATCGGGGTCAACGGCCAGCGCTACGTCTGGCGCTACACCTATCCGGACGACGACGACAACGTCCTCAACAACGTCTTCAACTACGAGACGCTGGTCGTGCCGACGCGCACGACCGTCACGCTGACGATCAGGGCCCAGGACGTCGTGCACTCGTGGTGGATCCCGGAGCTCGGCGGCAAGGCCGACGCCACCCCGGGCCACGACAACTACACGTGGTTCAAGATCCCCGAGCCGGGCACCTTCCGCGGGCAGTGCGCCGAGCTGTGCGGGCGCAACCACGCCGACATGGTCGCCACCGTCGTCGCCGTCGAGCCGGCGGAGTTCGAGGCGTGGCTCGAGCGCAAGAAGCGCGAGATCGACGCCGCCAACCAGCTCGCCCAGCGGCGCCGCGAGGCGGAGGCCCGGGAGGTCGCGCAGGGCGAGGTCGGGCCCGAAGGCCGCGGGACCGCCGGCGCCGAGGACGACGCGGACGCCGAGGAGAACCCCGAGGACACCGGAACCCCCGAGGCCCCGCCGAGGACCGGGGGCACCCAGAGCCCCGACGACGAAGGATCATAGGAGCCATGGCAGCAGCGGAGATAGGCGCCGTCGTCCCCGAGATCACCGCGCACGACGTCGAGCGGCCGCAGCGCGGCTGGGCGTCGTGGATCACGACGACCGACCACAAGCGCATCGGGATCCTCTACCTCGTCACGACGTTCGTCTTCTTCATCCTGGGCGGCGTCGAGGCGCTGCTCATGCGCGTCCAGCTCGGGACGCCGGAGAACACGTTCCTGACGCCGTCGACGTACAACGCGCTGTTCACGCTGCACGGCACGACGATGATCTTCCTGTTCGTCGTGCCGATCATGGCCGGCTTCGGCAACTACTTCCTGCCGCTGATGATCGGCGCGCGCGACATGGCGTTCCCGAAGATGAACGCGCTGTCGTACTGGCTGCTGCTGTTCGGCGGGATCGTCTTCTACGTCTCGCTGTTCTTCTCGCCGCCGGAGGCCGGCTGGACGTCGTACGCGCCGCTGTCGGGTGAGGCCTACTCGCCGAGCGGCGGACTCGACGCCTGGATCTTCCTCATCCACCTGACCGGCATCTCGTCGCTGCTGGGCGCGGTCAACTTCTACGCGACGATCGCCAACATGCGCGCGCCCGGGATGGGCTGGGGCCGCCTGCCGCTGTTCGTCTGGGCGCTGCTCGTCTACGCGATCCTGCTGATCCTCGCGCTGCCCGTGATCGCCGGCGCCGTGACGCTGCTGCTGACCGACCGGCACTTCGGCACGGGCTTCTTCGACCAGGGCCAGGGCGGCGACCCGCTGCTGTGGCAGCACCTGTTCTGGTTCTTCGGCCACCCCGAGGTCTACATCATGATCCTGCCCGCGTTCGGGATCATCTCCGAGGTCCTGCCGGTCTTCGCCCGCAAGCCGATCTTCGGCTACAAGGCGATCGCGGCGGCGACGGTCGTGATCGCCTTCCTCGCGCTGCTCGTCTGGGCGCACCACATGTTCACGACGCCGAGCGCGACGGTCGTGCTGGTCTTCTTCATGATCAGCTCGTTCCTCATCGCGATCCCGACGGGGGTGAAGATCTTCAACTGGGTGGCGACGCTGTGGCGCGGGACGGTCGAGTTCAAGACGCCGCTGATCTTCGCGGTCGGCTTCATCTCGGTGTTCCTAATCGGCGGGATCACCGGCGTGTTCCTCGCCGTCTTCCCGGTCGACTGGCAGCTGCACGACACGTACTACGTCGTCGCCCACCTGCACTACGTGCTCGTCGGCGGCTCGGTCTTCGCGGTCTTCGCCGGGATCTACTACTGGTTTCCGAAGATGGCCGGTCGGCTGCTGAGCGAGGGCCTGGGCAAGTGGTCGTTCGCCTTCATGTACATCGGCTTCAACGCCACGTTCCTCATCCAGCACTCGATCGGGATGGACGGCATGCCGCGGCGCGTCTACGAGTACCCCGACATCGGCAACCTCGCCATCTACAACCTCATCTCGACGATCGGCTCGTTCGCGCTGGCGATCGGCGTCGGGCTGACGGTCGTCAACGTCGTCCGCTCCGTGAAGAAGGGCGTCAGGGCCGGGCCGGACCCGTGGAAGGGCAACACGCTGGAGTGGTTCGTCCCCTCGCCCCCGCCGGCCAACAACTTCGACGTCATCCCGCGCGTGCGGTCGGTCGAGCCGATGAAGGACATCCGCCGGCAGGTCGCGCGCCAGACCGAGGCGCCGGTCGAGGCCGACGCGGTGCCCATGGAGTCGGTCCGCTAGGTGGAGGCCTCGCAGGTCACCGCTGCCCGGCCGGTCGCGAGCGGCCGGCGTCAGGGCGTCGCCGACTACGTCGCGCTGACCAAGCCGAAGGTCCAGTCGCTGCTGCTGCTGACGACGGTCTGCACGATGGAGGTCGCCGGTGATCCGTCGATCGGGCTGATCGCGCTGACGGTGCTCGGCGGCTACCTGTCGGCCGGCGGCGCCGGCGCGGTGAACCACTGGTTCGACCGCGACATCGACGCGCTCATGCCGCGCACCGCCGGCCGGCCGGTACCGGCGGGCCGCGTCACGCCGCGCGCCGCGCTGCTCTACGGCGTCGCGCTCGCCGCGCTGTCGTTCGCGCTGCTGTCGGCGACCGTCAACGTCCTGGCCGCGTCGCTGGCGCTGGCGGGCTTCCTCGGCTACGTCTTCGTCTACACGGTCTGGCTCAAGCGCCGCACGCCGCAGAACATCGTGATCGGCGGTGCGGCCGGCGCCGTACCGCCGCTGGTCGGCTGGGCGGCGGTGACCGGAGGCCTCGGCGGGATGCCGCTGTATCTGTTCGCGATCGTCTTCTTCTGGACGCCACCGCACTTCTGGGCGCTCTCGCTGCTCATGAAGAAGGAGTACGAGCGCGTCGGCGTGCCGATGCTGCCGGTCGTGCGCGGCGAGGCCGAGACGCGCCGCCAGATCCTGCTCTACGCGATCCTGCTGTGGGCCGTCACGCAGCTGCCGTTCTGCGCCGGCGGGCTCGGCGCCGTCTACCTCGTCTCCTCGCTCGTGCTCGGCGGCCTGTTCATCGCCGCGGCACTGCTGCTGTACCGGCGCGCCGACCGGCGCAGCGCGCTGCGCGTGTACCTGTTCTCGCTCGCCTACCTCGCGCTGCTGTTCGCGGCGATGGTGGTCGACGTCAAGGTCTAGACTCCCGGACGCGATGGATCAGAAGCTCGCCCGCAAGAACCTGCGCTCCGGCCTGCTGGCGACGGTCGTGATCTTCTTCATGTTCGGCATGACGTTCGTCGCGTCGGCGATCTACGTGTCCTAGCCGTCGCATGAGCCCGCTCGAGCCGAACACGCCGCCGGTCGGCGAGGAGATCCACCTCCCGGGACCGAGCCTGCAGCCGGTGCTCGTGGCGTTCGGCGTCACGATCACGCTCGTCGGCGTGACGCTCAGCCTCTACCTGGTCGCGGCCGGTCTGATCCTGACGTTCGCGGTCGTCGTGCGCTGGATCGGCGACACGCGGCGCGAGATGGCCGAGCTGCCCGAGGACCTCGGCGACCACTGAGCGACGCCGCCGCCGGGCCGCCGCGCTCCGAGCGCCGACGCGCCATATTGTTGCAACGTCACTCTTCGCGCTCATCCCCGCGGGGGTACAGCGTCGTAACACCAGCATGGAGATCCCGGTTCAACGCCCCGCCACCGTCCGCCACCGCACGAGCCTGTTTCGTGATGCGGTCGCGATCGTCGAGACCGAGTACGGCTCCGATCTGTCGCTGGACGAGATCGCCCGCCGCGTGGCGTCGTCGCGCCGGCAGCTGCAGCGCTCGTACGCCGAGATCGGCAACACGACGTTCCGCGAGCACCTCACCGCCGTCCGCATGGAGCGCGCCGCCGATCTGCTGACGAGGCGCGGGCTGACCGTGCGCGAGGTCGCCCAGCGCGTCGGCTACCGCCAGCCGGCGCAGTTCGCCAAGGCGTTCCGGCGCCATCACGGGCAGGCGCCGTCGGACTTTCGCGACAGCCGCGACTTCCGCTCGCCCGCCGCCGTCGCCGCCTGAGCGAGCCGCCGGACGGCGGCCGCGGGCGCCGCGGGCGCGGTCGAGCGCGCGCACGCCGCGCGCCGCCGTTGCGGATCGCGTTCGCAGCCCCCACCGCGTAGCATGCCGGGCCGCATGAGCGAGGATTCCCGGCACGAGCAGCGCGTCCCAGTGCTCCAGATCGTCGTGGTCGGGCTGATCGCGTCGGCGCTCGGTATCGCCGCGGGGCTCGCGATCGACTGGTTCCCGGAGTCGGCCTCCACGCAGGCCGGGCCGGTCGACCACCTCTACGACGTGCTGATCTGGAGCTCGGTCCCGATCTTCGTGCTCGTCACGGTCGTCGTGCTGTTCAGCGCCTGGAAGTTCAGGATGCGCCCGGGCGAGGAGGGGCTCGACGGCCCGCCGATGCACGGCAACACCCGTCTGGAGGTCATCTGGACCGCGGTCCCCGCGGTCATCCTCGTCCTGCTGTGCTCCTACGCCTGGATCGTCCTCAACGACATCGAGGAGGCGCAGGCCAACGAGATGCGCATCAACGTCGTCGGCCAGCAGTTCGCCTGGACCTTCGAGTACCCGCAGCGCGACGGCAAGCCGATCAAGTCGACGCAGCTGTACCTGCCCAAGGACCAGCCGGTGCGCTTCCACGTCAAGGCGCTGGACGTCATCCACGACTTCTGGGTGCCGGCGTTTCGGATGAAGATCGACGCCGTGCCCGGGATCGAGACGCGCTACCGGGTGACCCCCGACAGGCTCGGGACGTTCCCCGTCGTGGGCGCCGAGCTCTGCGGGCTCGGGCACGCCGTCATGCGCTCGAGCGCGAGGGTCGTCACGCCCGCCGAGTTCGACACGTGGCGCGAGGAGCAGGGGGCGCCGGCCACGGCGACGGAGGGCGGCGAGGTCGACCCCGCCGAGCAGCTGTTCGCGGAGGGCAACGGCGCGGCGACCGCGTGCGGCTCGTGCCACACCCTCGGCGATGCCGACACGCAGGGCCAGGCGGGGCCCGATCTGGACGAGACGCTTCCGGGTAAGGACGCGGCGTACATCCGCGAGTCGATCGTCCGGCCCGACGCGGAGATCACGCCGGGCTTCCAGAGGGGAATCATGCCGAAGAACTACGGCGATACGCTCTCCGATGAAGAGCTGCAGGCACTTGTCACGTACCTCGGCAAGGTGGCCGGAAAGTGAGCACGACGATGGAAAGGACGCACTAGATGGTCGCCAAGCTCCGGGCGCCGGGCATGATCCGAGCCGCGCTCGGCACGCTGGTCGGGATCGCGCTCTCCTACGTGATCATCATCATCATGCGGTCCTGGTACGACCTGGACCCGGTGATCGACGGCTTCGCGGTGCTCGAGCTCGCGCTGTTCCTGGCCCCGGTCGGCTTCCTCATCGGGCTCGGCGCGTTCGACTACTGGTTCTACTGGGCGAGCGGCCGCAAGACGCGGCCCGAGGATCACTCGGGGCACGGGGCGTACTCCTGGCGCGACTACTTCAGGGTCAACACCGACCACAAGGTCATCGGCATCCAGTACGTCGTGACCTCGTTCTTCTTCTTCTTCGTCGGCGGCCTGTTCGCGATGCTCATGCGCGCCGAGCTCGCCCAGCCGGGGCGCCAGTTCGTGGATCCCAACACGTTCAACGGGCTGTTCAGCGTCCACGCGTCGCTGCTGATCTTCGTGTTCATCATCCCGGTCTTCGCGGGGCTGGCGAACTACGTCCTGCCGCTGATGATCGGCGCTCCGGACATGGCGTTCCCGCGCCTGAACGCGCTGTCGTTCTGGATGCTGCCGCTGGGCGGGATCATGATGCTGCTGTCCTTCTTCGCCCCCGGCGGCTCGTTCGCCAGCGGCTGGACGGCGTACGCGCCGCTGTCGGTGACCGCGCCGGAAGGGCAGGTCTTCTTCACGATCGGCGTGCAGTTCGCGGGCGCGTCGTCGATCGCGACCGCCCTGAACTTCCTGGTGACGATCATCACGATGCGCGCCCCGGGGATGAGCTTCTTCCGGATGCCGCTGCTCGTGTGGGCGAACTTCTCGACGTCGCTGCTCGTCGTCATCGCGACGCCATTCGTCGCCGTCTCGCAGATCATGGTGCTCTTCGACCGCTCGCTGGGCTTCAACTTCTTCGACGCGACCGGCCGCGGCGACGTGCTGATGTACCAGCACATCTTCTGGTTCTACTCGCACCCGGCGGTCTACATTATGATGCTGCCCGGCTTCGGGATCATCTCGGAGATCCTCGCGGTGAAGTCGCGCAAGCCGATCTTCGGCTACCGCATGATGGCCTTCTCGCTGCTGGCGATCGTCGTGCTCGGCTTCACGGTCTGGGCGCACCACATGTTCGTCTCGGGCATGCAGGACTGGATCCGCATCCCGATGATGATCACGACGGCGATCATCGCGGTGCCGACCGGCATCAAGGTCTTCTCGTGGCTGGCGACGCTGTGGCGCGGCGTGCTGCACATGGACACGCCGATGCTGTTCGCGCTCGGCTTCATCACGATGTTCACGCTCGGCGGGATCTCGGGCGTGATGCTGGCGATCATCCCGGTGACGATCCACGTGAGCGACACGTACTTCATCGTCGCCCACATCCACTACGTGCTGTTCGGCGGATCGCTGATGACGATCTTCGCCGGCGTCTACTACTGGTTTCCGAAGATGACCGGCCGGATGTACGACGAGCGGCTGGGCAAGCTGCACTTCTGGACGACGTTCATCTTCTTCAACGCGACGTTCGCCCCGATGCACCTGATCGGCATCCAGGGCATGCCGCGCCGGGTCGCCGACTACGCGGAGCAGTGGGCCGGCTGGAACCTCGCGATGTCGATCATGAGCTTCTTCCTGGGCATCAGCGCGCTGATCTTCGCGTACAACATGATCGCCTCCTGGCGCGGCGGGCCGCGGGCGGAGTCCAACCCGTGGCGCGCGCTCACGCTCGAGTGGCAGGTCTCCTCGCCCCCGCCGATCTTCAACTTCGACACGATCCCGACGGTCGTCGGCGGGCCGTACGAGTACGGCGTCCCGGGGGCGGTGCACGGAGTCCTGAAGGGCGCCGAGGTGCCCGAGCCCGCGGGCGCGACCGCCTCGGGCGCGGGCCAAGGTTCGCCGGCGGGCCGGCGCTCGGCGCGGGACGAGGAGTAGCGCGCGATGGCACGGCACATCCTCGTGGTCGCCAACCAGACGATCGGCGGAGCCAAGCTGCTGGAGTGCCTGCGCGAGCGCGCCCAGGAGCCGGAGACGACCTTCACGCTTGTCGTGCCGATGACGGCGCCGCGCTCGGGCTACGTCATCTACGAGGACGCGGTGCGCGATGCCGCCCAGGTGCGCCTGGACCTCGCGCTGTCGTACCTGCGCGGCGAGGACATCCAGGCGCAGGGCGAGATCGGCGACGAGGATCCCTACACGGCGACGCTCGACGCGATCGACGAGTACCACCCGGACGAGATCATCATCTCGACGCTGCCGCTGGCGTCGTCGGGCTGGCTGCGGCGCGACCTCGTCGAGCGCATCCAGGACACCACCGAGATCCCCGTCACGCACGTCGTCTCGGACATCGAGGCCGAGGGACTGCCGTTCGACGTCACGCTCGTGATCGCCAACGTCACCGCCGGTCGCGGCAAGCTGCGCGCCCGGATGAAGGAGATCGCGTCCGAGACCGACGACGCGCTGTTCATCGTCGTCGTCCCGCTGCAGGCCGGCGACGGCCGCGCGGCCGCCGAGGCCCGCGCGCGCCTGGGCAACACGCTGCAGCGCATGCGCGGCGAGGGCCTGCTCGTCGCGGGGATGCTCGGCGATCCCGATCCCTACACCGCCACCATGAACGCGCTGCAGTTCTTCCACGTCTCGCGGATCATCATCTCGACGCTGCCGGTCACGCGGTCGGGCTGGCTGCGCGCCGACCTCGTCGAGCGCGTGCGCAAGGCGGCGAACGTCGAGGTCGAGCACGTCGTCGCCGAGGCGACAGAGGAGGTGTCCAGCTAGTGGGGGCCGCCGGGATCAGCGCGGGCGTCGCCCTCGACCACCACGACGACCAGCACGGACACGACCATCACGGTCCGCCGCCGGCGAACCGCAGCTCGCGCGTCTCGCACGAGGTCCTCGGGATGCTGCTGTTCATCATCTCGGAGATCATGGTCTTCGGGGCCTTCTTCGCGGCCTACTTCTTCATCAGGCTGGTCGCGGAGGGGCACCGCTGGTTCCCGTTTCAGGGCAACGAGCTGCCGGTCGCGATCGCGGGCATGAACACCGCGATCCTGCTCAGCTCGTCGCTGACGATGCACTGGGCGCAGACGTCGATCAAGAACGGCAACCGCCTCGGGCTGAAGGCGGGGATGCTCATCACGACGCTGCTCGGCGCGACGTTTTTGTTCATCCAGATCAACGAGTACGTCCACATCGGCTTCTCGCCCCAGGACCACGCCCAGGGCACGATCTTCTATGGGCTCACCGGGCTGCACGGCGCGCACGTGTTCGTCGGCCTGTCGCTGCTGGCGATGGTCACCGTGCGGGCCTTCCGCGGCCACTTCTCGCCCGAGCAGCATCACGGCGTCGAGGTGCCGGGCATCTACTGGCACTTCGTCGACGTCATGTGGATCGTCGTCTACACGACGATCTACATCCTGTAGGTCGGCGAGGCGTGCGCAAGCCCTGGGAGTCCGAGGCCGCGGCGTTCTCGTTCCTGTTGCGGGTGCTGGCGGTGTGCCTCGTGATCGCGCTCGCCTCGGTCGTGCTCGAGGCCGTCCTGTAGGGCGGCCTTCGGGCTCAGTCGCCCGCCTGCTCGGCGAGGTACTCGACGAGCTCCTGCAGCTCCTCGTCGGTGAGCGCCTCGCCGTAGTCCTTGGGCATGACGTCGCTGAAGCCGGGCGTCAGCTCGGCGCTGGGGTCGACGATCGCCTTCTCGATCTCCTCGGCACTCATGCCCTTCAGGGCCGCGTCGAGGTCCGGGCCCGTCGTGCCCTGCGTCCGGGCGGCGTCGAGCGCGTGGCAGTTGCCGCAGGCCTGAGCGTCGTCCTTGCCGGCGACGAACAGCTTCAGCCCGGGCGGGGCGTCGGGGGGCACCGGTGGCGTGCCCGCGGCCGCCAGCTTGCCCTTGTCCTCGCCCGGCCGCGCCGCGACCATCGCGACGTAGGCCGCGACGTCCCGGACCCGCCGACCGGTGACGAGGTCCGCGGGCATGTACGCGGGGCTGTCCTCGGGGACGTCGGCGGGGAACTTGATCTGATCGGCGACGACCCCGCGGATCGTGCCGCGGCCGAAGCCGTCGGCCAGCGCCCGCCGGAACGCGTCGTCGAGGTTGGGCCCGGTGGCGCCCGTCGTGCCCGCGCGCTCGAGCGCGTGGCACGAGCCGCACTTCTCGACGAACGCCTGCTTGCCGGCGACGACGTCGGCGTTCGCGGGGACGGCCCCCTCCTGCCCGCATGCGCTCAAGACCGCCGCCGCCATCCCGCAGGCGGCTAGGCTCACTAGTCGCGTCCTGAGGGCGGCCGGGCTCATGCGAGCGCGCAGTCTAGTCAAGCGGCACGGGCGATGATCCGGCGGCCGCGGGCCGCGTGCATGAGCCGGCGCGAGTCCGGCCGACCGCCCGGTCACGGCATGACGGCTTGCTAGGGTTCGCGCCGTGCAAGCCGCTCAGCGCTACCGGATGCGCGCCCCGAGCTCCGGTCGCGAGATCATCCGCGAGGCCGAGCCCGGCCGCATCTACGTCGACAAGGAGACCGGCGAGCCGCTCGAGGTCGTCGGCAGGGTGCTGCCGCTCGCGCCGTCGCCCTCGCGGTTGCCCTGGGCCGTCGAGAACCTGCGCTTCTGCCCGTGGTGCGACCAGCTCGCCCAGCGCGACCTCAACGACTGCCCGCACTGCGGCCGGCGGATGGATCCGCTCACCTGATCGACGGACTGCATGCGCCGCCAGCGCCCGCTAACGCTGCTCGCCGTCCTCGCGCTCGCGAGCGTCCCGGCCGCGTGCGGCGCCGACGACGAGCTCTCGACGCAGCTGCCCAAGACCGCGCCCGACCTCACGGTCCCGACCGACACGACCGAGGGGCGGGCGGCCGACACCCCGACGACCGCGACCACCGCGACGTCGACGACGACCACGGGCGCGCCGGCGGCCCCGCCGCCCGCGGCGGCTGCCGCGCCGCCGCCGGCCGCTCCGCCGCCCGCGGCGCCGGGGGGCTCGGCGACGACCGGCGGCCAGGCGCCGGCGACCGGCCAGTCGACGACGGGCGGCGCACCGGCCGGCGGCGGGGAGTTCGAGAACTTCTGCGCGCAGAATCCGGGCGCCTGCTGACGCGCCGGGTGCCGCTCAGCGCGCCGGTGGCTCGTTCTTCGTCGGGCTCGAGATGAACGTCGCGCTGTACGTCAGGCGGGCGGTCTTGAACAGGCAGGAGAAGCGCACCGAACGCCGCGATCCGAGCAGAGCCGACTGCGTCGCCGTGTCGCCGCAGGCGTCCGCGGCGCGGCTCGCCCGCCACGAGGTGTCCGATCCGAGGCCGATCTGCAGCGCCGGCGCCCACGACGGCACCGACAGCCCGACGTACTGGCCCTTCTTGATCGGCAGCGACCGCTCGAGCGGAAACTGGACGACCTGGCCGAAGTAGTCGGTGAGCTCCTGCAGCGGCGCCTTGGCGACGACGCGGCGCATGAGCTTCTTGCGCGGCTCGAGCACGACGACCGCGGCCTGCGACGCGCCGCCGAGGCGCTCGGTGAAGAACGCGGTCTGCTTGGGACCCGGCTTGCCGAGCGCGATCGTCCAGGCGACGATGCGCCCGTCTGCGGGCGCCTGATAGAGCGTGCGCTCCGGCCCGACCTTCGCCTGGTAGCCGGTCGTGCGGCTGACGGCCTGGCAGGCGTCGGGACAGGCGCCGCGGACGCCGTCGGCGAGCTGGCCCAGCTCGGAGATCTTCGCCGGAGCGGCCGCGGGAAGCGCGAGCGCGGCGGCCGCTGCCAGCCCGGCCGAGCTCAGGAGGACTCGTAGGCGTCTCATGCCCGCATTCAACACGAGCGCACGGTTGTTGTTGCGTCGGGCGAGGCGCGCTCCACGCCGCCGCCGGCGCGGCGTCGGTCAGCCGCTACCGCAGGCGGAACGTGCGCACCGCGCCGCCGTCGGGCAGGCTGTCGATGCAGCTCGGGCGCTCGCAGCCGGGGCGCGTTGACTCGACCGCGAAGCGGATCCGGCGCGGGCGGCCGAGCGAGCTCTGCGTGAAGCGCATCACGACGCTGCGACCGCTCGGGTTGAGTCTGGCCGAGGCGCGGGCGAGCCGGTCGGGCAGCCCCGCCCCGTCGGTCTCGTAGACGCCGCCGCGCAGCTCGTCCGCCGAGCGCGCCGTGACGCAGACGAGGCGGTCGGGCCGGCTGGCCCTCGGATCGGCGTCCTCGGCGGTCCAGATCCGCAGGCAGGCCGACCCCGGCGGGCCGGAGCCGGCCAGCAGCGCCTGCGGCGTCACCTTCGACGCGAAGGTGACGGCGGCGCGCAGGCGCCCGTCGGAGGCGCGCCGCAGCGACACGCGCTGGAGGTCGAGCGCCCCGGCGTCCTCGCCGCGGGCCTCGGAGATCACGACCGGCTTGGATGCGGCGGCGAGCGCGACGGACGCGACGGCGGCCGCGATCGCGGCGGCGAGCCCTGCCGCCCTCGTCAGCATCCTGCGGCGATCGGACCCTTCGGCGCCGGCCGGCATCCGCGGAAATATGACGCAAGCCGCCGCGGGACGCGAGCGCGAACCGCCGTCCCGCCCCGCTGAGCGCTAGCGGGCGAGCTGCGCGCCGGCCGCCGCGATCTCGTCCTGGTCGCCCTGCGTCGGCACCCACGGCAGCTTCAGGGGGTCGCCCTCGTAGCGCGGGATGACGTGCACGTGGAAATGAAAGACCGTCTGCCAGGCGGCCGAGCCGTTGGAGTTCAGCAGGTTGACGCCGTCGGCGCCGAGCCGCTCGATCGCCCGGACGGCGACCGCCTGCGCCGTCGCCGCAACAGCCTTGAGGTCCTCGGGATCGATCTCGCGCAGGTCGCGCACATGCACGCGCGGAACGACGAGCGCGTGCCCATGCGTCGCCGGGCTGATGTCCATGAAGGCGATCGTGCGCTCGTCCTCGGCGACGACCGTGGCCGGGATCTCGCCGGCGACGATCTTGCAGAACAGGCAGTCGGGGTCGGCCGCGGCCATCGCGCCGAAGCCTAGCCGCGCTCGCGCAGGCGCGCCGCCAGCGCGATCGCCTCCTCGCCGGTGGTGACCTCGCCGGCGAAGCGCGCCTCGTCGATCGCGCCGAGCAGGCGACCGAGCTCCGGGCCGTCGGCGAGGCCGAGCGCCGCGGCCAGCGCGTCGCCGCGCACGAGCGGCGACCGGCGGCCCTGCGCGCGCCACTCGAGCGCCGCCGGCAGGACCTCGCGGGCCAGCTCGAGGTGCTTGGCGATCGCCTGCTGGGCCTTGCGCCCGCGCGTCGCCAGCCGATCGGCGACCGACAGCAGCGTGACGTCGACTTCGACCGGCTCGCAGGCCTTCAGGTAGCGGTACAGCGCGCGCCGCGACAGCGGTCGCTCGTGGACGAGAAAGCCGAGCCGCAGGTGATGGCGCGTCAGCGCGGCGACGTGCGCCTTGAGCCGCTCGCTCGCGCGCAGCCGCGTCAGCACGTCGCGCGCGAGCTGCGCGCCCAGGCGGTCGTGGCCGAGGAACGTCGGCGAGCCGTCGTCGCGGTGGTCGAGGGTCGCCGGCTTGGCGATGTCGTGCAGCAGGGCGCCGAGGCGCAGCGCGCCGCCGCGGTCGAGCTCGTCGGCGAGCGGCTCGGCGAGCAGCGCGCCGATCGCGGCGGCGTGCTCGCGGCCGAGCACCGCGCCGGGATCGCCCTGCAGCGCGACCGCCTGCTCGAGCACCTCGATCGTGTGGGCGTGGACATCGGCGTGGTGGTAGCGGCTCTGCTCGACCCCGCGCAGCGCGTCGAGCTCGGGCAGGATCGCGGCCGTCAGGCCGAGCTCGTCCATGAGCGCCAGCGCAGCGACCACGCGGTCGCCCGTGACGATGCGCTTGAGCTCGGCGAAGACGCGCTCCTGCGCGACGGCGGCCGTCGCGGGCGCGGTCTCGCGGGCGAGCGCGCGCGTCGCGGCGTCGGGCTCGAAGCCGAGCTGCGCGGCGAGCCGCACGAGCCGCACGACGCGCACCGGGTCGTCGGCGAGCGCGTGCGGTCCGACGGCCCGCAGCCGGGCCGCGGCGAGGTCCTGCGCGCCGCCGTGCGGGTCGACCCGCTCGCCGCCGTCGAGCGGCTCGGCGATCGCGTTGACGGTGAAGTCGCGCAGCGCGAGATCGGCCTGCAGCGAGCCGCCGCGCAGCGCGCTGACGTCGGCCTGCCAGGAGCGGTCGGCCGCCAGCACGCGCCAGGCGCCGAACTCGTCGGACAGCTCGAACGCCGGGCCGCGGGCGGCACGCGCGACGGCGCGGGCGGCGCCGCCGGCGTCGTGCTCGACGACGACGTCGAGGTCGCCGGTCGCCCGGCCGAGCAGCCCGTCGCGGACCGCGCCGCCGACGAGCCACGCGCGGCGCCCGCGCAGCGCCTCGCGCACGGTCGCACGGGCGGCGGTCATCGCGGGCGCCGGCGATCGCGTCTGCCGCCCGGCGTCGTCATGCCGGCTCGCCGTCGCGGTGGTAGACCCGCGGCACGCGCGGCAGCAGCCCGCAGGTCACCTCGTAGTTGATCGTCCCCAGGCGCTGCGCGACCTCCTCGGCGGTGATCCGCTCCCCGCCCTGCGCGCCGATCAGCACGGCGCTGTCGCCGACCGCCGCCGCGGCGGGGCTGCCCAGGTCGAGCGTGACGTTGTCCATGCTGATCGTGCCGACGAGCGGCCGCCGCTCGCCGCGCACGAGCACGTCGGCGTTGTTCGTCAGTCCGCGGCGCACGCCGTCCCCGTAGCCGACCGGCACCGTCGCCGTGTGCGTCGGACGCTCGGCGACGAAGCGCCGCCCGTAGCCGACGCTCTCGCCGGGCGCGACCGGCTTCACCGCGGCGACGTAGGAGCGCAGCTCGAGCGCCGGCTCGAGCTCGCGCGCCGCGGCGTCCTGCAGGAAGGGGTCCAGCCCGTAGATCGCGACGCCCGCGCGCACCATCTCGAAGTGCGCCGCGCGGTCGCGCAGCGTGGCCGCGCTGTTGGCGGCGTGCAGGATGATCGCCGGGTGGGCCGCCTTCAGCGGCAGCGCCCAGCGGCGGAAGCGGTCCAGCTGCTCGCCGAAGAACGTGTCGCCGCGCTCGTCGGCGGTCGCGAAGTGCGTCATGGCGCCGGCGAGGTGGACGCCGTCGGTGGCCGCCGCGAGCTCGGCCACGCGCGTCGCCGCGGCCGGATCGCGCGTGCCCAGCCGGCCCATGCCGCTGTCGAGCTTGACGTGCACCGAGCCCCCGCCGCGCGCGGCGACGGCGGCGACGAAGTCCTCGTCCCAGGCGACGACGTCGGCCTCGGCGTCGAGCGCGAGATCGAGCTCGTGCGGCGACAGCGCGCCCATGACGAGGATCGGCGCGTGGATGTCGGCCGACCGCAGCGCGGCCGCCTCGCCGGCCGCGACGACGGCCAGCCAGCTCGCGCCGCCGGCGAGCGCGGCGCGCGCGGCGCGGACCGCGCCGTGGCCGTAGCCGTCGGCCTTGACGACCGCGCACAGCGCGCCGCCGGGGGCGAGCTCGCGCCGCATCCGCGCGACGTTGCGCTCTATCGCCGCCAGGTTCACGCGCGCGACCGCGCGAACCGCGACGTCCTGCTGGACCACCATCGCCGCGCAGGCTACTCGCCGGGCTCGCCGCGCAGCGCGTGTGGCAGCGCGGCGATCACGTCGCGTGCGATCACGCCGTCGGCGCCGTGCTCGTCGGCGGCGACCCGCCCGGCGGCGGCGTGCCGGCGCACGCCCGCGCACGCGGCCGCGAACGGATCCAGCCGCTTGGCAAGCAGGGCGCCGATCACGCCGCTCAGGACGTCGCCGGTGCCGGCCGTCGCCAGCGCGGGCGCGGCAAGGCCGTTGACGGCGGCGCGGCCGTCGGGCAGCGCGACGATCGTGTCGTCGCCCTTCAGCACGACGACCGCATCGGCCCGCCGGGCCGCCTCCCGCGCGCTGTCCAGCCGCCGCCGGGCGACGTCGTCGCTCGCGCCGTCGAGCAGGCGAGCGAGCTCGCCGGGGTGCGGCGTGAGCACCGTCGGCGCGCTGCGCGCCGCGAGCGCGTCGAGCGCGCCGGCGTGGGCGTTGAGCCCGTCGGCGTCGAGCAGCAGCGGCAGGTCCGCCCGCGCGGCGAGCGCGCGCAGGAAGCCGAAGGCGGCGCTGCTGCGCCCGGCGCCGGGTCCGAGCACGAGCGCGCCGGCGCGGGCGATCGCCTCCAGCGCGGCGTCGAGGCCGGCGGGCGCGAGCGCGCCGCGGTCGTCGGGCAGCCCGCGCGTCATGACCTCCAGCAGCCGCGTCTCGAAGATCGGCTCCAGCGACGCCGGCACGAGCGCGGTGATGTAGCCCGCGCCCGCGCGCATCGCCGCCTCGGCCGCGAGGCAGGTCGCGCCGGTCAGCCCGCGCGAGCCGCCCGCCACGACGACGTGGCCGGAGCTGAACTTCGTCGCGGGCGCGTCGCGGCCGGGGACGAGCGCGTGGACGCGCGCGGTCAGCAGCCCGGCGTCGGGCGTGACCGGCGCGCCGGCGGGGATCCCGATGTCGACCACGTGCAGCTCGCCCGTGTGCGCCTTGCCCGGGGCGATCCAGTGCCCCGGCTTGGCGGCGGCGAACGTCACGGTCGCCGTCGCGACGACCGCGACCGAGGCGGCGGCGCCGGTCGAGCCGTCCACGCCGCTGGCGACGTCCGCCGCGACGACGGGGACGCGACGCGCGCCGATCGCCTCGATCGCCTCGCGCGCGCGCCCGCGCGGCTCGCCCGCGAAGCCCGTGCCGAAGATCGCGTCGACGATCGCGGCGGCGTCGTCGAGCGCTCGCGGGTCAAACGGCTCGTGCGCGCCCTCCAGGCGCTGCAGGTTGGCGGCGGCGTCGCCGGCGTACGCCTCGGGCTCGGCGAGCAGCAGCACGCGCACCGCGCGGCCGAGCTCGCGCAGCAGCCGCGCGGCGACGAGCCCGTCGCCGCCGTTGTTGCCCTTGCCGCAGACGACCGCGAGCGGCCCGCGCTCCACGAGGCGGTCGGTGTGCACCGCCAGGCCCGCGCCGGCGCGCTCCATGAGGTCCAGCGACGGGATCCCCCGCTGCTCGATCGCCCCGCGGTCGGCCGCGCGCATCTGCTCGGCGCCGAGCAGCGGGTCGATCCAGTCCGGCAGCGCGGCGCTCACCGCACCATGGCGACCGCGCCGGCGGTCGCCCCCGCATGGGTCATCGAGAGGTCGACCTCGACGCCTAGCTCGGCGAGCACGCCGTGCAGCGCGACGCGAGTGTGCGCCCCCTCCCCCACGACCTCGATGTCGCGCGGGTTCCACGACTCCAACCGCAGCGCCTTGGCGACCGCCTCCTTCGCGCAGAAGCGCGCCGCGAGGTGCTGCCCCGGTCGCGCCCGCCGCGCCGCGTACGCCCGCTCGCCGTCGGTGAACAGCCGCAGCGCGAGCCCCGGGCGGCGCTCCAGCGCCCGCTCGAGCCGCTCGATCTCCAGCAGGTCGATGCCGACGGGCATGGGCCCATCGTAATCTCGGCGACGCTACCGGCCCGCGCCCGGCTCAGGATCGGCGAAGCGCTCAATGCGCTCGATCGCGTTCTGGACGACCGAGTCCATGCGCTCCTGGACCTCGAGCACGGTGTCGTGGACGACGACCCGGTCCTCCTCGTCGTGCATGGCGTGAAACGCGGCGCTCTCGAGCAGGCTGATCTGGCGGTCGAACCCCGTGATGACCGACTGGATCTGCACGACGTCGGCGAGGTGGTGGGCGACGTTGCGCGGGACGGCCTTGACGACGCCGAGCAGCGCTCCGACGACCGAGCTCGCGCCCAGCGCGCCGGTCAGGGCCACGTGTCCGCCGGCGATCGCGTTGACGATCGCCGCCGCGAACAGCCCCAGGCAGACGAGGAACAGCGTCCGGCCGAGCCACAGCAGCAGCGTGAAGGCGCGGCGCGCGTTCTGCAGCTTCTCCTCGAACGCGTGGATCAGTCCGCGCGCCGAGACCGCCACCTCGCCCTCACGCCGCATCCGGCTGATCGTGTCGAGGCTCGAGTACATCTCGTCGATCTCGCGCTCGTTGATCGCCCACGCGGCCGCGCCGGCGAGCGTGCCCAGCAGCGCGAACAGCAGCACGGGCAGCGTCGCGGTGAAGAGCGCCGCGGGGATGTCCGCGGTGCCCGCGACGGCGCCCGCGATGTCGTTTGCATGCCGGGTGGTGTAGAGCAACGCGAGCACCCCGGCCGAGAGCCCGAAGACGGCCAGGCTGCAGCGCACGATGTAGTTCAGCCGCGAGTTGGCCCGCAGCACGCCCGCCACGAGAAGCGCGAGGTCGTCCTGCGTCTCCGGCGCGCCCGGGACCGCCGCCGGACCGGCTCCGGCCTCGGCGGGCGGCTGCGCGGCGGCGTGCGAGTCGCGACGCGCGGATGTGATCTGCGTGCCGCCGGTCATGTCGATAAGAGCGCGCGAGCGCCCTTCCTGATACGCCCCGTAGCTACTCGACGGTGACGGTCTTGGCGAGGTTGCGCGGCTGGTCGACGTTCAGGCCGCGCCTGCGGGCGACGTGGTAGGCGAAGAGCTGCAGCGGGATGACGGCCAGCAGCGCCTGCAGCATCCAGTCGGTGCGCGGCACGTAGATGACCTCCTCGGCGACGGGCTCGAGG
>DASZOA010000482.1:0-2728 GCA_035551055.1 Solirubrobacteraceae bacterium | reverse complement strand
CGTGCGCCACATGACGACCGCGTCCTCGCCGTTGTCCTGGTAGTAGCGCCGCCGCCGGCCGGCCGCGCGAAAGCCGAAGCGCTCGTAGAGCTCGATCGCGCCGGCGTTGGACTCGCGGACCTCGAGCGTGAAGCGCACGCCACGACCGTCGATCCGGCGCAGCAGCTCTGCGAGCATCGCGCTGGCGATCCCCTGGCGCCGGTGGGCGGGGTCGACGGCGATGTTCATGATGTGCCAGACGGTGTCGTAGCGCGAGCAGATCAGGTAGCCGAGCATCTCGTCGCCGCGCAGCGCGGTCAGGCAGACGCCGGCCGGCTTGGACAGCTCGAGCACGAACATCGCAAGCGACCATGGCGTCGGGAACGCGCGCCGCTCGATCGCGATGAGCTGCGGCAGGTCGGCGTAGGTCAGCCGACGGATCTCCAGTCCGTTGGTCACGCGATGTTCTTGCGGGCGAGCACGGCGTCGGGGGGGCGCAGGTAGTCCGGGACGACCAGGTCGCGCACCGTCCCCTCGGACGCCTCCAACGCGAGCCGGCAGACCGCCAGGGCGCTGACGCCGTGCTGCTCCGATTCGTCCCGGGGAACCCTGCAGCCGGCGCGTTCCAGATCCTCGCGAAATCGTAGCGCCCCGTCACCGACCGCCAGCCATCCTCCGCCCTCCTCGGCGACGGCGCGCGCGAGCCGCTCGGGCGCGAGCGCGGCCTCGCCGATGACGCGCTCGCCTGCTCGCCAGCCGGCCGCGAACAGCTCGCCGCGACGCGCGTCGACGACCGCGAGCACGCCGCTGCCCGCCGGCGCGGCGGGCTCGGCCGCGGCGGCGAGCGCGCGCAGCGTCGAGACCCCGACGAGCTCGGCCCCGGTCGACTGCGCGAGCGCGCGCGCGGTCGCGACGCCGATCCGCAGGCCGGTGAACGTGCCCGGCCCGGTGCCGACGGCGATCCGGTCGACGTCGGCGAAGCCGAGGCCCGCCTCGTCGAGCAGCTGCGCCGCCAGCGCCAGCAGCTGCGCCGCGTGCCCGGGGCGCTCTCCGGGCGCGGGCTCGTGGCGGCGCTCGACGCCGGCATCGGGGTGCGCCGCGTCGAGCAGCGCGACGGCGGTCGCGGGCGTCGCCGTGTCGAAGCCCAGCACGATCACGGCTCGACCCGCACCGCCCGCCGGTCGCCGCCGCGGTGCTCGAGCGAGACGCGCGCGGCGACGCGCGCGGGGTCCAGCCCCGCCGGCGCGCCGACCTCGGGCCACTCGACGAACGCGACGCGGTCCTCGGCGAGCTCATCGGCGAGCAGCGCCGGGTCCTCGTCGGCGAGGTCGCCGAGGCGGTAGAGGTCCAGGTGAGAGATCGGCACCGCGCCCTCGTAGCGGCGCGCGATCGTGAACGTCGGGCTCGTGATCGCCGACTCGACGCCGAGCGCGCGGCAGGCGCCCCGCACGAAGGTCGTCTTGCCGGCGCCGAGCTCGCCCGAGACGAGCACGACGTCGCCGGGGCGCAGGCGCCGGGCGAGGTCGGCGGCGAGCGCCTCGGTCTCGTCGGGAGCGGCCGTCTCAGTAGTCGTCGGCATCGGCGGTGCGCAGCCGCAACCCGAAGCCGAGCAGGGTCAGCGCGACGCCCGCGAGGAACAGCATCCGCGGATCGGCGCCGGTGTCGGGCAGCTCGCCGGGCGCCGCCGGCTGCGCCGCGCCGCCGGGGAGCGGGACCGGCGGCGTCGTCGAGACGCCGGCGCCGTCCTCGGGGATCGTCGACGTCTGTGCCGCCGCGGCGGGGGGCATGGACAGGGCGGCGGCCGCGACCAGCGCGGCGACGGCGCGACGGGAGAGCGGCGGCACGATCGGGACTGTAGTACCTCGCACGGCGCCTCGGCCGGAGGCGCCCCGCCGCGTGTCCTGCGCTAGCGTGCGCCGGTGCTCAGCCCCGCTCAGGCCGACCGGTTGGAGGCGAGCGCGCGGGTGCTCGACCCGCCGGCGCGGGTCGTGATGACCGGCGACGTCGCGCCCGAAGCGGTCGCCGCGATCCGCCGCGGAGCGCCCCCCGGAGTCGAGGTGCTCGTCGTCGGGCCGCGCGAGATCGCTCGGCCCGAGGGCGCGATCGACGTCCTGTTCATCGGGCCCGCCGCGCCCTACGCCGCCGCCGCCGAGCTGTTCGCCCGCTGGCCGGGACGCGTGGCCCCGGGCGGGCTGCTGTTCGTCCACGGCGCGTTCGCCGCACCGGCGCTGACGGCGGCCCTGCTGCGAGCCGTCGGCACCTCGCGCGGGTGGCGCTACTTCGGCCGCGAGGGCGCGCTCGCGGAGTACGTGCGCGCGGACCTCACGCACGGCGAGCGGGTGCTCGGCGCGATCGCCCAGATCGCGCAGCTGCCGTACTTCGTGCGCAGCCTGCGCGGCGGCGCCCGAAGCCGACGCCGCCCCGCGTAACCGATGCGGCGGCCGAGCTACATTGAAGCCATGAAGCACACCCCGATCGACGCCCCCATCAAGAAGACCGACGAGGAGTGGCGCGCCGAGCTGACGCCCGAGCAGTACGAGGTGCTGCGGCGCGCCGGGACCGAGCGCGCCTTCACCGGACGCTACGTCGACGAGAAGGCCGACGGCATGTACGTCTGCGCCGGCTGCGGCGCGGAGCTGTTCGACTCCGACACGAAGTTCGACTCGGGCACCGGCTGGCCGAGCTTCACCGATCCCGCGGTCGCGGCGGCGGTCACGCTGCGCGAGGACAACAGCCTGTTCATGCGCCG
>DASZOA010000481.1:0-1769 GCA_035551055.1 Solirubrobacteraceae bacterium | reverse complement strand
CGCGGCGAGGTCAACGAGCAGGGTTTGCAGCTCTACGCGCTGCTCCAAGCTCTGATCGGGGGCGACGCCGCCGGCAAGCTCGACGTCGCTGACGTCGATCGTCTGCTGCGCGCCCCGCTTGCGCATCACGTCAAGGCACTCATGGCGCGCGACCGTGTACAGCCACGGTCGCACGTTGAGCACGGTCCCGTCGCCTCTGGAGAACGTCCTGAGCGCGCGCTCCCAGACGGTCTGCACGACGTCCGCCGCCTCGTCGTCATGGCTGAGGAAGCTCAGACAGAACCGATACAGCGCGGCCTGATGGCGGTGAAACAGCGCCTCGGCGCCTGCAGGGCCCATCTGGACAGCTCCTCGTCGGAGCGCTCGCGGGGCCGGGTAAGCGCCGCCATCCTCGGCGGTGGATGATCGGGCGCCTGCATCTGCAGCGGTTCCAGGAGGCGCAGCTCGCCGCCAGGATGGTGCGGCTCGACGGAGCGGGCCACCTGGGCGCCGGCGTGCGGCGCACGCTGTCGCGCAGGCCGTGCCGCGGCGACCGCTCCGACCTCTTCGCGCGCGGCATGGAGCGCTTCAGCGGCTGACATCGCCGGCATCCGTCGCCTGGCGGGCAGACGCCGTTCGCGCGGCGCGCGCCGGTGCTTCGGCGCCGCGTAGCTCCATGCCGTTCAGCGGCGATGCGAACAACGGCGACACCAGCGCGGCGCGCGCCAGACAGCGCGGGCAGTTCGTCAGCGTCAGGTACGTAGCGCGGCACGTCACGGCCAGCCGGCAGCGCGGACAGTGCAGATAGATCGTCATCTCGTGCCAGCGGTGGACAACGGCGGGCGCGCCGAACGTCGGTGAACCCGAACCATGTAGATCTGCTCGCTCGTCATGCGTATCTGCCTTTGTGCTCCGTGCAGCTGGCGGTCGGCGATGTCTGTCGAACAAAGCTCGGTCATCGCGGTTGGCAACTTGAGCACGATTTCAGTATTTCGAGGGGATCGAGGCTCAAATGTGCGCACGGTCGCATCACCCCGAGCGCCGGGTCCGCCGTCAGCGCGGGCGCCACCCGCCGGTCGTGCCCTTGTAGAGCCCCTCGCCGCGGAGCACGAGCCGCACGCTGCGCCACAGGATCTGCATGTCCAGCCGCCACGAGCGGTGCTCGACGTACCACAGGTCGAGCTCGATCCGGTCCTCCCAGGGCAGCGAGGTGCGGCCGTTGACCTGCGCCCAGCCGGTGATCCCAGGCCGGACCGCCAGCCGTCCGCGCTCGCGCTCGGTGTACTGCGCGGCCTGCGAGGGCAGCGTCGGGCGGGGGCCGACGATCGCCATCTCGCCGCGCAGCACGTTGACGAGGTTGGGCAGCTCGTCGAGCGACGTGCGCCGCAGGATCCTCCCGACGCGGGTGATCCGCGCGTCGCCGGTGTTGACCGCCAGGCCCGCGCCGATGTGCTCGGCGCCGTGGACCATCGTGCGCAGCTTCAGGACGTCGAACTCGCGCCCGTCCTTGCCGACCCGGCGCTGGCGATAGATGACGGCGCCCGGCGTCTCCAGCCGGATCGCGACCGCGGCGAGCGCGAGGACCGGCGCGCCGACGAGCAGCCCGGTCGCCGCGACGACGATGTCGAACGCGCGGCGCACGGCGCTCAGCGCGTGCCCTCCGCCGGCTCCCAGCCCGCCGGCGTCCCGTGGCGCAGCCAGTCCCACAGCCCGGCGGCGACGGAGGCCGTCGTCAGCACGTAGTAGCGCGCGACGAGCAGCGGCCGCAGCGGCAGCACGCGCGCCAGCAG
>DASZOA010000480.1:0-12657 GCA_035551055.1 Solirubrobacteraceae bacterium | reverse complement strand
CTTCGTCGACGACGACGTCGAGGTGCGCGCCGGCTGGCTCGACGCGCTGCTCGCGGCGCACGCCGCCGCGGACGCCGACGTCGGCGTGCTGACCGGTCCGATCCACGCGCGCTTCGAGGGTCACCGGCTGCGCTCCTGCGGGCGCGAGGGACCGCCGATCACGACGCAGGACCACGGGCCGACCGATCGCGACGTCGCACGCGCGTGGGGCGCGAACATGACCGTGCGCCGCGCCGCGATCGCCCGCGCCGGGCGCTTCGACGAGGCGCGCGAGCTCTACGGCGACGCGCAGGAGTGGCAGGCCCGGCTGCTCGCCGCCGGCGGGCGGATCCGCTATGTCGCCGGTGCCGCGCTCGACCATCGCCGCGCCGGCGAGGACGCGCGCCTGCGCGCGCTCGCCGCCGCCGCGTACCGGCGCGGTGCGGCGAGCCGCCGCTTCGACGTCTTCGACGGGCGCGCGCCGTCGCTGGCGCGCGAGCTGCGCGTCCTCGCCGGCTGCGCGGCGCACACGATCCGCTTCGCCTGCCCGAACGGCGTCGTGCTGGCCGCGCACTCCCTCGGCCGCGTGCGAGCGGCGCTCGCGCGACACGGCGCGCTGCTCGACCTCGAGGCGCGCGCGCGGTTGCGTCGGATCGACCGCGCGGCGCGCGAGCGGCCGCCGCGGCGCAGCGTGCTCGTGATCGGCGTCGAGCGCCCGGGGCGGCTGATGCGCGCGGCGCGCGCCGAGCTTCACCGCACGCGCCACCGGATCGAGATGCACACGGTCGCTATGGGCGACGGCGGCAAGTTCGAGCACCTCAACGCGCTGCTCGCCCGCCACCCCGCGCGCGGCCACGACTGGCTGCTCGTCGTCGACGACGACGTCGTCCTGCCGCCGCGCTTCCTGGACCGCTTCGTGCATCTCGTCGAGGACGCCGGGCTCGTCCTCGCCCAGCCGGCGCACCGGCGCCACTCGCACGCCGCGTGGGCCGCCACCCGGCGCCTGCCGGGCGGCGCCGTGCGCGCGTCGCGCTTCGTCGAGATCGGCCCGGTGACGGCGTTCGCCGCGCCCGCCTTCGACGTCCTGCTGCCGTTTGCGGATCTGCGCATGGGCTGGGGCCTCGACGCCCATTGGGGCGCCGTCGCGCAGGAGCGCGGCTGGCGCACCGGGATCGTCGACGCGACACCGATCCTGCACGCGACGCCCGTCGGCGGTGGCTATGACCGCGCCGCCGCCGTCGCCGAGGGGCGGGCGTTCCTCGCCGAGCGGCCGTACGTCACCCGCGCCCAGGCGCGCCGCACGCGCCGGATCGCGTGACCGCGCCGGATCGCGTGACCGCCGCCGGCGCGACGCCCCGCGAGCGGTCCTCGCGATGAGGGTCGCGATCGTCGCGGAGTTCTATCCGCGGGCGGCCGATCCCGTCCTCGGGATCTGGGCGCACCGCCAGGCGGTCGCCGCGCGCGACGCCGGCGCCGAGGTTCGCGTGCTCGTGCTGCACCGCCCGCTGCCCTCGCTCGCGCAGGCGCGCAGCGGCCCGCGTGCGGCGGCTCGGGCGGCGGCGATCGCGGTCGCACAGCCGCCGCGGGCGAGGCTCGACGGCATCGACGTCGCCTACGTGCCCTTCCTCGCCCCGCCGCGACCGCGGACGTACGGAAGCTGGGGCCGGTGGGCGGCGCCGCCGCTGGCGGTCGCGCTGCGCGCCCTGCGGCGCAGCTTCGCCTACGACCTCGTCCACGCGCACAACGCCGTGCCCGCGGGCGAGGCCGTCCGCCGCGCGGGCCTGCGCACGCCGTTCGTCGTCTCCGTCCACGGCGGCGACGTCTTCCACACCGCCGCCACCTCGCCGGCGGGGGCCGAGGCGGTGCGCGCGGCGCTGTACCGCGCACGCCTCGTGCTCGCCAACAGCGGCGGGATCGAGCGGCGCTGCCGCGTGCTCGGCGCGCGCGCCACGCGGGTCGTGCGGCTCGGCACCGATCTGCCCGGGCGCGTCGAGCGCGCTCCCGTCCCGACGGTCGTCACGACCGGCCACCTCGTCGCGCGCAAGCGCCACGCCGACGTGCTGCGGGCGATCGCGTCGCTCGAGGACCGGCCGCGCCCGTGCTACGTCGTGATCGGCGACGGCCCCGAGCGCGGGCGCCTGGAGGCGCTCGCGCGGCGGCTGGGGATCGCCGACCGCGTCGAGTTCACCGGCCAGCTCGCCCCCGCCGAGGCGCTCGACCGCATGCGCCGCGCGTGGCTGCTGGCGATGCCGTCGCGCGACGAGGCGTTCGGCGTGGCGTACGTCGAGGCGATGGCCGGCGGGCTGCCGGCGATCGCCGCGCGCGGCGAGCCCGGGCCGCAGGAGATCGCCGCGGTCGGCGGCGGGATGACGCTCGTGCCGCCCGGCGACGTCGCCGCGATCGCCGCCGCGATCGACCGCCTCGTCGGCGACGAGCGGGCGCTGCGCGAGCAGGGCGAGCAGGCGCGCGCGACCGTCGAGCGCGGGTTCTCGTGGGACGCCTGCGGCGCCGCCACGCTGGGCGCCTACGAGGCGGCGCTCGCGGGTGCGCCGCGCACGCCGCCGGCGCGCGCGACCGCCGTCGCCGCGGGCAGGCGATGAAGCCCGTCCTGTTCGTCACCAACCACGTGCCACCGGACCGCGTCGGCGCGTTCGCCGCCCTGCACCGGCGGCTGCCGATCGAGCTTGCGCTGTTCGGCGGTCGTTCGAGCCATGCGACGGCGGGCGTCGCCGATCCGGGCGTCCCGCACCGCCGCGTCCGCCAGCGCGCGATCTTCGCGCTCGCGGCGTCCGGCGCCTACCGCGCCGTCGTCTGCGGGACCGCCGGGCGGCTGGCGCTGCCCGCCGCCTGGCAGGGAGCGCGCGCGGCCCGCACGCCGTTCGTGCTGTGGAGCGCGCTGTGGGCGCATCCGCGCACCCCGGCGCACCTCGTGGCGGGCGCCCCGCTGCTGGCCGCGCTGTACCGCAGCGCCGACGCCCTCGTCGCCTACGGGCCGCACGTCGCGGCGTTCGCCGCGGCACGCGGCGCGCGCAACGTCCACATCGCCCCGCAGGCGGTCGACAACGCGTTCTGGGGCGAGGCGCTCCGGCCCCCGCGCACGTGCGCGTTCCTCGGCGTGTTTCTGGGCCGGCCAACCCGGGGAAAAGGCGCAACGGTGCTCCTCGAGGCCTGGCGACAGTCAGGCTTGGGAGCATCAGCCGCCGCGCTCGTCCTCGTCGGTGCGGGAACCGGGCCCGCTCGGTGCCCCACCGGCGGCGCGGTGGCGTTCGTCGGTCCGCAACCGGCCGAGCAGGTCCGCAACTTCCTGGCGGCGGCGGATGTTTGCGTCATACCGTCCCTGCGCACGCGGAGCTTCCGCGAGCCGTGGGGGCTGGTCGCCAACGAGGCCATGAACCAGTCGACACCGGTCATCGCAAGCGAAGAGGTCGGCGCGGTCGCGGGCGGGCTCGTGCGCCACGAGCGCAACGGCCTCGTCGTCCCCGCCGGCGACGCGGCCGCGCTCGCGCGCGCCCTGCGGCGCCTGCACGACGACCAGGCGCTGCGCGCCGAGCTCGGGGCAAACGGCCGCCGCGACGTCGCCGCCTACACGTTCGAGGCGTGGGCGGGCGGCTTCGAGCGCGCGATCGGGTCGCTACGGTGACGGCGACGATGTCCCCGCGTATCGCCCTCGCGACCGTCCTGGCGCTGCTCGTGCCGGCCGCCGCCGCCCTCGCCTCCGGCCGCGACGTGCTGCGCGACTGCACCGACGACGAGGTCATGTCGAAGACCTACACCCAGCGCGAGTACCGCGCCGCGCTCGCCGAGCTCGCCGCCGACACCGACCAGTACGGCAACTGCCGCGACGTGATCCGGCGCGCCCAGCAGGCGGCGCTGGCGGCGGGCCGCGACCGCGGCGGCGGCGGCGGCGGTGCGGTTGCCGGCGGCGGGCCGGGCACCGGCGGCGGGGCGGGCACCGGCGGCGGCGCGGGCGCGATCGGCAGCGCCCCCACAGCCGACCAGCTCAGCTCGGCGAGCGCGAGCGAGCGGCGCGCCGTCGAGCTCGCGCGCACGGCGCCCGGCGCGCGCGTCTCGCTGGAGGACGCGACCGTCGACCCGGCGAAGGTCGGACGCGTGCCCGGCGTCAGCCGGGTCTCCGAGCTGCCGACGCCGCTGACGATCCTGCTCGCGCTGCTGCTCGCCGGGGCGCTCGCCGTCGCCGGCCTTCGCATCCGACGCCTTGTCGACGCACGCCGCGCTTGAGGACCAGCGCCGCGTCGGCGCGCTGAGCGTCCCCACGCCCGCCGTGCAGACGCTGCTGACGGCGGGCCTGGCGGCGTTCATCTGCGCGATCGCGTTCGTCGCCGACGGGGGGCTGCAGATCGGCCGCACGACCCGCGCCGAGCTCGCGCTGATCCTCGGCGGCGGCGCCGCCGTCGCGACCGCGCTGCTGCTCGCGCCGCGTCGCGAGCGGATCTGGGGCATCGGTCCGCTCGCGCTGCTGCTCGCGCTCGCAGCCCTGACGGCGCTGTCGATCACCTGGGCCGCGAGCCCCGCGGAGGCGTGGCTGGAGACCAACCGCACGCTCGCCTACGCCGCCGCGTTCGCCGGCGCCGCGGCGCTCGCCCACGCCGTGCCGGGGCGCTGGAGCGCGGTCGTCGGCGCGATCGCGCTGTCGGCGGTCGCGATCAGCGCGTACGCGGTCCTGACGAAGGTCCTCCCGGGAGCGCTGAGCCCGGACGAGACGTACGCCCGCCTGCGCGAGCCGTTCGGCTACTGGAACAGCGTCGGCCTGGCGGCGGCGCTCGGCGTCCCCGCCTGCCTCTGGCTCGGCACGCGGCGCACCGGCCACCAGGCGCTCAACGCGCTCGCCTACCCCGCGCTCGGACTGCTCGTGCTGACGATGCTGCTGTCCTTCTCGCGCGGCGCCGTGCTGGCCGGCGTGTGCGGCGCCGCCTTCTGGATCGCCACGGTGCCGCGTCGCCTGCGGGCGACCGCGGTGCTGCTCGCGGGCGTCGCGGGCGGCGGGCTGATCGCCGCCTGGGCGTTCTCGCAGAGCGCGCTGACCGACGACCGCGTCCCGGTCGAGCTGCGCAACCAGGCCGGGCTGCAGCTCGGGCTGCTGCTCGTCGTGATGCTCGGCCTGCTGACGCTCGCCGGGCTGTGGATCGGCTTCGCGCGCGCCACGCGCACGCCGAGCACGCTCGTGCGCGACCGCGCCGGCGTGGCGCTGCTCGCCGCCCTGGCGCTCGTGCCGGTCGGCGGCGCGATCGCCCTGGCGCTCGGCGAGCGCGGGCTGACCGGGTCGATCTCCGCGCGCTGGGAGCAGCTCACGGACCCCTCCGCGCCGCTGCCGCGCAACGACAACAGCCGCCTCACCGCCGCCGGCAGCGTGCGCGCGCGCTACTGGGACGAGGCGCTGCGGATCTTCGCCGACAATCCCGGCGCCGGCGTCGGCGCGGGCGGCTACGCGATCGTGCGCAAGCGCTACCGCACGGCCGATCCGGCGGTGCGCCACGCGCACGGCTACGTCGTGCAGACGCTCGCCGACCTCGGCCTCGCCGGCCTCGCCGTCAGCCTCGCGCTGCTCGCGGCCTGGCTGGCGAGCGCGGTGCGCGCCACCGGCCTGCGCCGCCGCGACCGGGGCCGGCCGTTCACGCCCGAGCGGATCGGGCTGCTGACGCTCTTCGCGGTCGTGATCGTCTTCGGGGTGCACTCGTTCGTCGACTGGACGTGGTTCGTGCCGGCGAACGCCGCCGTCGCGCTGCTCGCGGCGGGCTGGATCGCGGGACGCGGCCCGCTCGGCCGCGGCGCCGCGCGCGCCGCCGCGCCGCGCGCAGCCGGAGCGCCCGGCGGGCTGAGAGAGCGCCTGCGCGCCGGCCTGGGCGAGCGTGCGCGCGCCAGCTGCGCCGCCGCCGCGCTGCTCATCGCGCTGACGGCGGCATGGACGGCGTGGCAGCCGCTGCGCGCCGACACGGCGGCGCAGGACGCGCTGGACAAGCTCGACGCCGGCAACGCCGACGCCGCCCGCGCGCAGGCCCGCGACGCCCGCGAGATCAACCCGCTGTCGCTGGATCCGCTGTACACGCTGGCCACGATCGAGTCGGCGGCCGGGCGCAGGAACGCCGCGCGCCGTGCGTTGGAGCGGGCGGTGCGCCTGCAGCCGTCGAACCCCGACCCGTGGCTGCGCCTCGCCGAGTTCGAGTTGAATACGCTGCGGCGGCCGAAGGTGGCCCTGACGGCGATCCGCCCCGCGCTGTACCTGGACCCCCGCTCTTCTGACGCTGTCGCCGTGTTCCTTGCAGCGCAACGGCAGATCACCGAACCGTGAGACCACTTCGCCCGCTCATCGCCGCCATCCTCGTGCTGGCGGCCTGCCCCTCGTTCGCGCTCGCCTCGCGCACGCAGGAGTCGATGTTCCAGGACGACCCCCTGCTCGTCTACGGAACGCCCGAGCAGGCCCGCTCGACGCTCGACACGCTGCAGTCGCTGGGTGTCGACCGCATCCGCGTGTCGGTCTTCTGGTCGCTGGTCGCCCCGGCCAACCACCAGGTGCGCAAGCCGAGCTTCGACGCGGCCGATCCGGCGCAGTACCCGGCGATCAACTGGGAGCGCTATGACCGCGTGATCCAGGGCGCGCTGGCGCGCGGGATGCAGATCAACCTGAACATCACCTCGCCGGTGCCGCGCTGGGCGGCCTCGGAGGCGCCGCGACGCGAGATCCAGGCGAGCTTCGGGCCCAACCCCGAGGAGTTCGGCAAGTTCGTGCAGGCCGTCGCGACGCGTTACGGCGGAACCTATGCGGGCCTGCCGCGCGTCGACTACTGGTCGATCTGGAACGAGCCCAACCAGGCGGGCTGGCTGACGCCGCAGTGGGGGCCCGACCCGCGCAACGCCAGACGGAAGGTCGACGCCGCGCCGGCGCTCTATCGCAAGCTGCTCGCGGCCGCCTGGCAGGCGCTCGCCGACACCGGCCATGGCACCGACACGATCCTCGTCGGCGAGACCGCCCCGCAGGGCGAGCGCAACGACAAGGACATCACGCAGTCGATCGACGCGCTGAAGTTCATCCGCCGGATGTACTGCCTCGACGACAACCTCAACGTGTTCAAGGGCTCCAACGCGCAGGTCCGCGACTGCCCGGGCGACATCGCCACGTTCGTCGCGCAGAACCCGGCGCTGTTCCGCGCGACCGGCTACGCGCACCACCCCTACGCGCTGCTCACGCCGCCGGGCCGGCGCTCCTCCTGGCCGGACTGGGTCTCGATGGCCGACCTGCGCGCGCTCAGCCGCGAGCTGGCGCGCATCTACCGCCGCTACGGACAGAAGATGCAGAGCCGCCGCGGCGTGCCGCTGTACCTCACGGAGTTCGGCTACCAGACCAAGCCCGACCCGTTCGTCGGCGGCGTCGTCACCTTCAACCGCCAGGCGGCGTGGATCAACCAGGCCGAGTACATGGCCTACAAGAACCCCCGCGTGCAGGCGATGAGCCAGTTCCTGCTCGCCGACGACGCGCCGCTGCCCGGCGAGAAGAACCAGCGCGTCGCGTGGCGCACCTTCCAGAGCGGGCTGCAGTCGCTCAGCGGCAAGCGCAAGCCCTCCTACAAGGCCTACGTCACGCCGATCTTCGTCAGGAAGACCCGGCTGCGCGGCGGCCGGACGACGTCGGTCTTCGGGATGCTGCGCCCGGCGCAGGCGCAGGCGCGCATGCCCGTGCAGCTGCAGTTCCGCTCGCGCGGGCGCAAGCGCTGGCAGACGCGCAGGCGCATCACGGTCGGCGGCCCGCGCCACTACTTCGAGGCCCGCCTGCGCGTCCCGCGCAGCGGCTCGCTGCGGATCCTCTGGCGCCACGGCGGGCGCTCGCTCGCCAGCCGCGCGGTGCGGGTGACCGTCGGTCGCTGACGGTCAGCGCGCGCCGGCGGCCGGCGCCGCCGTGCCGTCGACGAGCTCGGCCGGCAGCGCGCCGGGACCGCCCATCGCGCGGACGCTGACGAGCAGCCGCTCGTACTCGTCGGTCACCGCGTCCCACGAGTAGCGCCGCGCTCGCGCTCGCGCCCGCGCGCGGAAGCGCTCGACGAGCTCGGGCTCGTCGAACAGGCGCTCGAGCTGCGCGGTCAGCGACGCCACGCCCTCGCTGCCCGAGAACGTCAGCCCGGCGTCGCCGACGGTCTCGACGTTCGGGGCGTGGTCGTTGACGAGCACGCAGTTGCCGGCGGCGAGCGCCTCGAGGATGACCGGATGGGTGCCGCCGACCTCGGTCGGCGCGCAGAAGACGTAGGCGTGGCGCTGCAGCTCCCAGTAGCCGCGGCCGAAGACGTAGCCCGGGAAGATCACGCGCGGGTCGCCGGCGCGCTGGACCTGCTTGATGTAGTCGTGCGCATACGGCGCGCCGCCGACGACGACGAGCTTCATGCCCCTGGCGCGCTCGGTCGAGATCCGGCTGAACGCCTCGACGAGCACGTGCGGGTTGTTCTCGGGCTCCAGCCGCCCGACGAAGAGCACGTACTTGCGCGGCTCGAGGCCGAGCCGGGCGAGCGTCTCGGTGCCCTCGTGGCCGGGATCCTCGACGCCGTAGGGAACCACGCCGATGCGCCGGCCGTAGCGCTGCTCGAAGATCTCGGCGACCGCGTGCGAGTCGGTGATCGCGGTGTCCGCCCAGCGCGGCGCGTTGCGCTCGGCGAAGCGCAGATACGCCTTGGCGAGGGCCGGCCACTTCGAGCGGTCGGAGTCCAGGCCGTCGACGTTGATGACCGTCGGGATCCCGGCGCTGCGCGTGACGAGGCACATCGGGCTGTTGCCGGCGATGAAGAACAGCGCCACGTCGGGCCGCAGCCGCCGGGCGGCGTGCAGCGAGGACAGAAACGTGTGCGTGAACGTGTCGAGGTACTTGTTGCGGACCGCGGGGACGTGCACGAGGCGCGCGCCCTTGTGCTCCTTCAGGCGCCGGTCGACGACGTGCGGGCGGCAGTAGACGATCACGTCGTGGCCGCGCGCGGTGAGGCGGCTGGCGAGCTGCTCGGCGGCGGTCTCGAAGCCGCTGTAGGAGGCCGGGATCCCGCGCGTGCCGAGGATCGCCACCCTCATCGTGCACCGCCGGTGGCGCTCGTCAGCGCGGTCTCAGCCATCGCGCGCCAGCGTATAAGCCTCGATGTGGGCGCGCGCCGACGCTCGCCAGGAGAACGCCGCGGCACGCTCGCGGCCGCGCTCGGCGAGCTCGGCGCGCAGGCGCGCGTCGCCGGCGACGGCGGCGAGCGCGCGGGCGAGGCCGTCGGCGTCGTAGGGGTCGACGTAGAGGACGGCGTCGGCGCAGGTCTCCGTCAGGCCGGGTGCGCGCGCGGCGATGACCGGCACGCCGGCCTGCATCGCCTCCAGCGCCGTCAGCCCGAAGCCCTCGTGCAGCGCGGGATGCACGAGCGCCGCGCTGGCGCCGAGCAGCCGCGCGAGCTCCGGCGCGGGCTCGCAGCGCACGCCCTCCTGGCACGCCTGCGCACGGCCGGCGAGGACCAGCTCGAGCGCCCCCGCTCCCGCCAGCCGCCGGTAGCGCGCGTGCGCCTCGAGCAGGAGCGCGAGGTTCTTGCGCGGCTCGTCGTCGCCGACGTAGAGGAAGTGCTCGGCGCGGACGGCGGCGAGCTGCGGCTCCTGACCCGGGCCGTGCGGCGCGACGACGATTCGCGCCGGGTCCAGCCCCCAGCGCGCCAGCGCGTCGCGGCGCGTCGTGTGCGATACGCAGACGACGGCGTCCGCGCCGCGCGCCGCGACCCGGTGAGTGAGCGTCGCCCAGCGCCGGAACGCGGGCGCGAAGTGGTCGGGCAGGCGCTCGAAGGCGAGGTCGTGCAGCGTGACGACCTGCGCGCAGGGCGCGCGGCGCGCGAGCGCGGGCAGCGGGTGGTGGAGCACGTCGGCGCCGGCCTCGCGCGCGCGCCGGGGCAGCGCGACCTGCGTCCACCAGGCGTCGTGGGCGAGGTTGCGCGCGCTGCCCGCACCGCCGCCGGCCGGCGGGCGCCGGCGCTCGTCGGCGGCTTCGACGACGTCGACGCCCTCGGTCCGCAGCGCGCGGGCGAGGCGCTCGAGGTAGACCGCCGTCCCGCTGGGTCCGCGCAGCGCGTAGGAGGTGTCGAGCAGGACGCGCACGCGCTCTGTGCCGCTCTCCGCCTAGCCCCGCACCGCGCGCGCGAGGATCGTGCCGCGCTCGACGCGCAGCGCCGCGACGTCGAAGCCGAGATCGTCCAGCAGCGCGCGCAGCGTGCGCGGCGAGAAGAAGCGCACGTGGTCCGAGCGCGGCTCGAAGTGCTCGGCGAAGCGCCGCGGGCTGAGCGCGAGCCGCAGCAGCGTCAGCGGACCGTGGTGGGGCGTCGTCACGAGCAGCGTGCCGCGCGGGCGGAGCACGCGCCGCACCTCCGACAGCCAGGGCGCGACGTCGACGACGTGCTCGACGACCTCGCCCGCCCAGACGACGTCGACGGTCGCGTCGCCGGCCGGCAGCGGCTCGCCGTCGGGCCACAGGCGCCGGTCGAGTCCGGGCACGCGCTCGCCCGCGCGGCGCAGCGCCTCGCGCGCGACGTCGACGGCGATCGGCTGCGCGCCCGCGTCGCGCAGCGCGGCGCTGAACTCGCCCGCGCCGCAGCCGAGGTCGAGCACGACGTCGCCCGGCCGGACGTGCGCCAGCAGGAACGCGCGCCGCCGCGCGAAGCGCTCGGGCCTCGCGTCGGCGGGAGCGCGCTCCCAGATCGCGTCGTGCAACGCGCTCGGTTCAGCGCGCGTCGTGGGATCGATCATCGCCTGAGTCTCGCAGCGGCCCGCCCTGCGAGGATCGCAGCGTGAGGATCCTCGCGGTGTGCGCCGTCGCCCACCCGGGCGGCGCCGAGATCGGACTGCTGCGGCTCGCCCGGCGGCTGCTCGCGCGCGGGCACGCACTGACGCTCGCGACCCCCGGCGCCGGCCCGCTGGACGACGCCGGGCTGCCGGTCGTGCGTCTCGCGCTCGGCGGCCTCGAGCGCGGCGCGGGGGCGCGCGCGGCCGCGAGCTTTCCGCGCGCCCGCCGGCTCGCCGCCGCGCACGACCTCGTCTACCTCAACGGCACGGTCAGCGGCCGCCTGCTGCCCGCGCTCGTCGGCCGGCGCAGCGTGCTGCACGTGCACGACATCGTCGACCGCGTGCCGCGCTTCTGGTCGCTCGCCGATGCCGTGCTCGCCGACTCCCGGGCGGTCGCCGAGCGCCTGCCGGGGCTCGCCGCGCACGTCGTGCACTGCCCCGTCGAGCTCGACGTGCCCGACGCGCCCGCGCCGTGGCCGCCCGGCGACGGCCCGGTCGTCGGCTTCGTCGGGCGCATCGAGCCGCGCAAGGGACCGCTGGACCTCGTCCGCGCCGCGCCGCTGATCCGCGCCGGCGCGCCCGGGGCGCGGATCGTCCTCGTCGGCGACGACCCGTACGACAGCGCGCCGTGGTACGCCCGCCGGGTGCGCGAGTCGGCCGACGTCGAGCACGTCGCGTGGGTGCCCGACGGCGCCGCGGTGATGCGCCACCTCGACGTGCTCGTCGCCCCGTCGCGCCAGGAGCCGTTCGGGACCGTCCTCGCCGAGGCGATGGCGGCCGGCACGCCGGTCGTGGCGACCCGCGTCGGCGGCCTGGCCGAGGTCGTCGCCGACGGCGTGACCGGACGGCTCGTGACGCCCGGCCGCCCCGACGAGCTCGCGGCCGCCGTGCTCGAGGTGCTCGCCGCCCGGGAACGGATGAGCGCCGCGGCGCGGGAGCGCGCGCGGCGCTTCGGCGCCGACGTCTACGCCGACCGCGTCGAGGCGATCCTGCTCGACGTCGCGCGCTGAGGTGCGGATCGCGTTCGACAGCCGGCCGGCGGGCGACCTGCGCGGGATCGGGCGCTACGCGAGCTGCCTGCTGCGCGCGCTGCGCGAGACCGCCGCCGAGGGCGACGAGGTCGTCGAGTCGCAGCGCCCGCGCCGCAGCGACGTCTTCCACGCGCCCTGGATCAACGGCGCGCTGCTGCGTCCGCCGTGCCCGCAGGTCGTGACGCTGCACGACGTCATCCCGCTGAAGCGGCGCGGCGAGTACCTGCGCACCGGCCTGCGCTTCCGCCTGCGCTACCTGGCCGTGCAGCGCTCGGCGCGGGTGATCGTGCCGACCGCGGTCGTCGCACGCGACGCGAGCGAGCGCCTCGCGCTCGACCGCGACCGGATCGTCGTCATCCACGAGGCGCCCGCGCCGGCCCTCTACGAGCGCGGCGCCGAGGAGATCGAGGCGGTGCGCGCGCGCTACGGGCTGCCGGCGGAGTACCTGCTGTGGGTCGGCGGCCTGCAGACGCCCGACCCGCGCAAGCGCGTGGCGGCGCTGGCGCGCGCGCCGCGCGAGCTGCCGCTCGTGCTCGTCGGCGCGACGAAGCCGTGGGCGCACGAGCTGCCCGGCGTCACGCTCACCGGCCGCGTCTCCGACGATGCGCTCGCGGCGATCTACTCCGGTGCGCGGGCGCTCGTCTTTCCCTCCGACGACGAGGGCTTCGGACTGCCGCCGGTCGAGGCGCTCGCCTGTGGAACGCCGGTCGTCGCCTCCGACATCCCGGTGCTGCGCGAGGTCCTCGGCGAGCGCGCGACGTTCGTGGACCGCGGCGATCTCGAGGGCCTGCTCGCCGCCGCCGCGGCGGCGACGCGCCCGGCGCCCGCGCCGCCGCCCTGGACGTGGGCGGACGCGGCG
>DASZOA010000479.1:0-5514 GCA_035551055.1 Solirubrobacteraceae bacterium | reverse complement strand
CCTTGACGAGCCGGTCGGCGACGCGCGTGAAGAGATCCATGTCCATGACGCGGCGCTCGTATCCGATCTCGTCGGCGCGGGTTGCGAACATGTCCTTGCCCAGACCGGGCGGTCGGCTGTGCCCGCCCACGCCGATGCCGCTCACGATCTTCTGAGCGTATATCGGCTCGGCGCCGGCAACCGTTATGCAGTACAGGCCGCCGTGCTCAGGCTTGCGTTCCACCTGGGTGACCGGCTTGCGTATCCGCCGGATCAGGGACTCCCGCAACACCGCGTCAACGAGATCGGAGAAGGCCGCTCGGTCGAGCCATCTGCTGTTCGGCGACGTATCGCCGAGGAACCTGAGCATCGGTGTGACCATGTGATCGGCGTGGCCCAGCACCCCGGGGCCGCGATCCTCGCGCCAAGGCTGCGTGGGTCCGATGATGACGCTCTCCTGCGGATCGATGTTGGGGCTCATCGTCGCGATGTGGTACGCGATGCTTGCGCCGGCCCCGAGGAACGCCTGCCGCACACATGTGGCACCGGACGGCGCGTGCTCGACCATCTCCCGCCAATCGGCCAGGTCGCGCTCGCGCAAGTCGCGAGCCTCCTGCTCCTGCTCCTCGATCCGCATCTCCTCCGGCGCGATGCTTGCGTCCTTGCGCGTGACCGTGCGCTCGTCGTCGAGCCTGAGCGCCATGGCCTGCTTCCCGAGATGGTGGTAGAGGAGCAGCAGATGCTGCTCGTCCTCGATGTCGATCGTCCCGTAATCCAGCGGGCTGACGCAGACGCCGGCCATGCCATAGATCAGCTCTGTCTCCGTCAGCGGCTTCAGCTTCTGGCGTTCCTCGAAGGCGCGTATGGCCTGCATTCGCTTCTTGATTTCGGGTCTGCCGCGGTAGGACACCACGCGCTGCAGCAGCGCCCGGCGGCCGACAGCCTGGCTGAGCGCGGTGGCAAGGCCGTCGACCGCCGTCATGCGCTCGCGGCCGGCCGGCAGGGACTCCGACGCTCGCTCTGCGGTGCGGTGTGTCTCGCGCATCGAACGCGCGACGCTTCGGTCGTGGTCACGGTCACGGGCGTCGTGAGTGTTCGGACCAAGCCGTGCGTGCATGCTCGGCGCGATCTATCACGGCAGATCGCGCGGCGACCAGGGTTTTCGGGCAGACTTATCGCCCCCGCATCGCGCGGGCAGCGTCTGCATCTCACGCCTCCTCGCCTCGCTGCGGGGAGGGATCGTGGCTGATCTCCTGGATGAAAGCGCCGTGAGAGCGCTGCGCGGCTCGACGAGCTCAGGCCGCTCGTCGAGGAGTACAGGCGCCCGGAGGCCGCACGGTCCGGACCGGCAGGCCCGGGGGCGGCCCAAGGAGCAGGTGGCAGAGCGGGGGCACGCTCCGGCACCCGAAGCGCTGCCGTCGCTCCCCCCACCTGGGGGGAGCGGCTGTGCCAACGGCTCGCAAGACGTCATGCTGTTGGGCTGCGGGGGGTTTGACCGCCGGAGTCCCGACACAACGACATGCGGAGAGAGCAGATGAGCGATCTGGACACACGAAAGGCAGGTAGCGGTCAGACGGCGAGCTTTGCCACGGTTCGGCTGGAGTCCCAGAGTCTCCTGCCAGAGCAATTGGTCGACCGCATCAAAGCTGTACACGACGACACGCGCGACGTTGACGTCCGCATCGAGGAGTACGGCACGGGCACGGCTTCGCAGTAGCAGCCACGTCGCAGCCGCCAGCGGCGTACTGGGCGCAGCAGGTGGCCAAGGCGCGTCGGGCGCGGCTGCGTCACCCACGCGGGGTACGTCGTCCTGCTCGCATGTCTACACCGACGGCAGCCGCCCGATGAGCCGGCGCACGCCGTCGTCGCCGCCGAGGCTCGGGAACGCGGCGAGCACCGCGTCGCACTTCTCGACGAGCTGCTCCTTCTTCGGGCGGTCGGGGTCGAAGCGGTAGAAGCCGAACGTAGGGGCGGCGTTCGTCGCAGGCGCGGCGCCGGGCTGGCGGACGAGCAGGTCGGCGAGCGGGTACAGCAGGCCGCCCATCGCGGCGATGAACGTTCGCTCGAGGCCGTAGCGGGCGCTGTGGTCGCCCGGCGTTCGGCTCCTCGTCGAGGCCTCGTAGATCGCGTCGATCAGGCACAGGACGTAGCAGTAGGCGGCGTCGAAGAGCTCGGCGAGCGCGCCGACGGGACCGTGGAAGTCGCCGCGTCTCGGGTTCGTCGGCACCGGCCACACCTCTCCGATCCCGTCGATGCCCTGGGCGATGCGCGAGAACTTCGCGTAGTGCGACAGCTCCTCGAGGCCGAGCTGCGGCGTCGCCGGCTTCAGCGGAACCTCCTCGTCGCCGGGGGCCGCGCCCTCGCCCTGCTCGACGATCGTCTTGATCGCCGCCAGCGCGCTCGGCAGGTCCGTGACGACGATCGGCGCGCCGCCGCCGTCCTGGTTCCAGTAGGCCTCGTCGTATTGCAGGTCGGCGTGCGGCTCGCGCCAGAGGTCCGGTCCCGAGAGGCGCTCGAGGCCGTCGACGATCGCGGCGTAGAACTGGCCGAGCGTGTTGTAGGTGTCGGGCTGCGACGGCGCGTCGGCGACCGCCGGCAGCTCGAGGGGCATGAACACGTCCTGCATGAGCTGCGGCGTGCACGGCTCGAGCTGGAGCATGAGGTCCGGCACGCGGTGCAGCATCGGCGACGGGTACGTCGGGACGAAGTGCTCGTCGTAGAAGCGGATCTGGTCGCCGCCGCCCGTCGCGACGAGGACGTTGCGGGCGAGGCAGAGGTGCAGCATCTCCTCGATGACGACGCTGCGGATCGCGCGGAACGCCGAGATGCCGGGATCCCACTGCGAGTAGCTCGACGTCTTGATCGAGTACGCCGCGTACAAGTACAGCGGGATCGTCGACAGCTCGACGGCCGCCGCTTGGTGCAGGTGGTTGTGAAGCTCCTGCACCGTCTCGATCGGCTTCTGCGCGTCGACGGGATGCTGTGTCTGAACGGTCATCGCACCGTCCCCCTCGTAGTTCGCGAGTCGATTGCGACGAGCAGGCCGCGGTCGGCCCACTCGCCCAGCCGGCGCCACGCGCCCGGCCGGCCGAGGCCGGCGGCCGCCGTCGCCGCGGCGAGCCCGTCACCGGCGACGAGGCGCTCGAGCAGCGCATGTCCGGCCTCGTCGAGGCGCGTCACCGTGACGACCCAGTTGCGCCGGCTCAGCGCGATCCGGCGCTCGGCGGGTGCCGGCAGCGGCGGGCGCTCTCGGCGACGCACCGCGACGAGGTAGTCGGCGACGGGGTGGCCGGCCCGCAGCAGGCGCAGGCACGGTACGAGCTCGACGGTGGCGTCGAGCCCAACGTCGACGCGCCGCTGCAGGTCGCGCGCGCGCGGCAGCACGAGCCCCTCGACGCCCGGGCCGTCGTAGACCTCGCAGAAGGCGCGCTCGAGGCGCGCGAGGTCGACGAGGAAGTCCGGCCAGCGCTCGTGCCCTCCGTCGGGCTGCGTCGCGGCGAGGTGTCCGGGGAACGCGTCGCCGAGGTCCGCCAGGCTGCTGCCGTGCGGCGGGTGCGCGGTGAGGTAGTCGCGCGCGAAGTCGTCGAAGAGCTCGTCGCCGAGCGCGTGGCGCAGGGCGGGATAGGTCTCGCGCAGGCAGCCGACGAGGCGGCGGTCATACGAGCGCCGGTAGAGCTCGAGGCGCCGCTCCGCCGGCAGCGCCGGCGATCCGTGGACGAGCGTCGCGGCTGCACCTGCGACCCCGGTCAGCGCGGCGTGCATCGCCCGCTGGGTCGCGGCGAGGTCGCTCACCGCGCGCCTCCAGAAGGCGCCGGGAAGCGCTCGTCGACGTAGCGGCGCGCTTTCAGCGCCTCGGCATGCAGCTCGTCGAACGTCGGCAGCTCGTCGTCCCACTCAATCAGCGTCGAGACGACGCCGGTCAGCTCGATGGCGGTCGCGTAGAGCTCCCAGACCGCATCGGCGACGGCGCGGTCGTGGGTGTCGACGATGTGCGTGCCGAGCTCGGTGTGGCCGGCGAGGTGCATCTGCACGACGCGCTCGTGCGGCAGCGCGCGCACGTACTCGACCGGATCGAAGTCGTGGTTGACCGCCGAGACGCGGACGTTCGCGACGTCGAGCAGCAGCCCGCAGTCGGCCTCCTCGGCCATCCGCGCGAGGAACTCCCACTCGGTCATCGTGGAGGCGACGTACGTGACGTACGAGCTCGGGTTCTCGAGCACGAGCGGGCGCTCGAGCAGCTCCTGCACGATGCGGATGCGCGCGACGACGTGCGCGAGCGCCTCCTCGGTGAATGGGATCGGCACGAGCTCGTGCGTGTTGAGGCCCGCGACGCCGGTCCAGCAGACGTGGTCGGAGACCCACACCGGATCGAGCTCGGCGACGAAGCGCTTCAGCCGCGCGAGGTAGTCGCGGTCGAGCGGGTCGGTGGAGCCGATCGACATGCTGACGCCGTGCGCGACGACCGGATAGCGCGCGGCGACCTCCTCGAGGACGTGGCGCGGGCGGCCGCGTGAATCCATGAAGTTCTCGGTGATGACCTCGAACCAGTCGACCGGCGGCCGCTGCGCGAGGACGTGCTCGTAGTGCGCCGAGCGCAGGCCGACACCGTAGCCGAGCTGCGGCAGGCCAAGGCGCGGCGACGTCACTCGGTGACGCCCGGTGGTACGAGGTCGTCCGGATAGCCCTCGCCGGGCGCCGGGCCGAACGGGACACCGGCCTCGTACATCCGCGCCTCGAAGATCGCGCGGGCACGCTTCCACACGCTCTTGCCCTTGTACGGGCCGGCGGAGAAGACGCGGCTCTCGTTGATCGGGCTCGCGCAGCTGCCGTTCCACTTGCACGCCTGGTCGCCGGGCTTGGTCTGCTCGAACTCCGATCCCGCGTAGCCGCAGCCGCCCTGGCCGCGGCAGGCGTTGTCGCCGTGGCAGGCGTGCTGGACGGTCGCGCAGTTGCCCATGCCGGCCATCGGCGCCGTGCCGTCGACGTCGTGCCCGGCGCAAGCGTTAAGCCCCATGCAGACGTGCAGCTCGAGCGCCGCGCCTGTCGGATCGGGCACGGATGCGGACTGGACGCCCGCCTCGTGCGCGCTCGCGCGCCGCTGCGCGCCGATGTCAGAAGTGCCTGCCATCACGCTCCCCACTGCGTTGGCTTCGATTGCGCGCGAGCGTACCGGCGCCGCGGCGCCACGGTCAACGCCCACCCGGCATTGCGGGCGTTGGGCGCCGACGCGCACGTCCCGAAATGGCCGTGACGCGAGTTGGGAATCTTGTGGTTACGTGCGGCGTCGTCTCGCGACGGCTGGCTCATCGGCGAGCGTCAGATGCGAGACCGCTGCGCGATTCCGCGCAACGTGTGAGTCGTCGTTGCTCTGCGCGTTTGTGAGCGGTGAGGTGCGGCCGCGTCGTACAGCGCGTCGTTGAACGCGCAGATGGCCGATGTTGCACCCCCAGGCGAGCGCGGTGAGCGCAACGACGCCGGCGAACACGACTGCGGGGTGGGCGAAGCTGTCGGCCGCCGCGCCGGCCAAGGAGTAGG
>DASZOA010000478.1:0-2332 GCA_035551055.1 Solirubrobacteraceae bacterium | reverse complement strand
TCGCCGCGCCGGTCGGGGCGCAGCAGCTTGACGACGCAGCGGCAGGCGCGCTCGTGCGACCAGGCGTCGTAGACGTCGCGGACGTTGCCGCGTGCGAGGTGGGCGATGACCTCGTAGCCCGGCGCGAGCTGGCGGCCCGGTGCGAAGGGCCTCACGCGGCCGCCACCTCCCGCACGCGTCCGTCCTCGATGATCACGACGCGGTCGGCCCACGCGACGACCTCGGGATCGGGCGAGACGACGATCGTCGTGCGGCTGCCGACCAGCCGCGACAGCGGGTCGAGCAGCGCCGCCTTCGCGTCGGCGTCGAGCCCGGTCGTCGGCTCGTCGAGCACGAGCACGGGCGTCTCGCGCAGGAGAGCGCGCGCGATGCTGATGCGCTGGCGCTGGCCGCCCGACAGTCGCCGGCCACGCTGGCCGACCGGCGTCTCGTAGCCGTCGCGCAGGGCCTGGACGAACTCGTGCGCGCCGGCGGCCCGCGCCGCCGCCTCGATCTCGTCGGCGGTCGCGTCCGGGCGGCCGTACGCGATCGCCTCGCGCACACTGACGTCGGGCAGCAGCGTCTCCTGCGCGAGCAGGCCGACGTGCTCGCGCAGCGAGCGCAGCGTGACGTCGCGCAGATCGCGGCCGTCGATCAGCACGCTGCCCGCCACGGGGTCGTCGAAGCGCAGCAGCAGGCGCGCGAGCGTCGACTTGCCCGCTCCGCTGGGACCGGCGAGCGCGACGATCTCGCCGGGCTCCACGCGGAGGCTCACGCCGTCCAGCGCCGCGCGGGCGGCGCCGGGGTAGCGGAACGTCACGTCGCGCAGCTCGACGCGCCCGCGGACGTGCGCCAGCGCGGTGGCGCCGGGGCGATCGACGACGTTCGGGCGCTCCTCGAGCAGCTCGATGACCCGCTCCGCGCCCGCGGCGGCCGCGAAGATCGTGTTCGACAGGCGGCTGAGGTCGCGGATCGGCCCGTACAGCTGCGTCAGGTAGGCGAGGAACACCAGCAGGCCGCCGAGCGTGAGATCGCCGCGCGTCAGCGCCCACGTGCCGAGGCCGATGACGATCAGCGCGCCGAGCAGCTCGATGAGGTCGATCAGCGGCGAGAACAGCGACCTGATGCGCGTCGAGGCGAGCTCGGCCTCGACGATCCGCTCGCCCTGACGGCGGAAGCGGGCGACCTCGGCGTCCTGGCGGTTGAGGATCTGCACGAGCGCCGCGTTGGCGAGACTCTCCTCCGCCACGGCGCTGAGCGAGCCGCTGCGGCGGCGCTTCTCGCGCGCCGCGTGCTTGACCAGTCGCGAGAAGTAGCGCGCGGAGAGGTAGAAGAGCGGCGCGACGACGAGCGAGACCGCCGCCAGGCGCGGCTCGAGGTAGAACAGCGCGCCGCCGAAGATGAGGATCCGCGCGAGCGCCGACAGCCCTTCGCCGATCCCGGCGAGGATGAACGACTCGATCGCCTGGATGTCGCTCGTCAGGCGCGAGAGCAGGTCGCCGAGGCGGCGGCGGTCGAGCGAGTGCAGCGACAGCCCCTGGACGTGCGCGAAGACGCGCGTGCGCAGGTTCAGCAGGAAGCGCTCGCCGACCCAGGCGGCGAGGTAGTCGTCGCCGAAGCCGATCAGGCCGCCGAGCAGCGTGAGCGCGACGTAGGCGATCGCGATGTACAGCAGCGGCGCGAGCTCCTGCGGGACCAGCACCTCGTCGACGACGAGCTTGAACATCCAGATCTCGGCCGCCTCGATCGCCGGCACGAGCACGAGGAACAGCAGGCCGAGCGCGATCTGCTTGCGGTACGGCCGCGCGTCGGGCCAGAAGCGGCGGAAGATCTCGCGCATCGCGACGATCGGCGCGGATGCGACGAACGCCTGCTCGTCGGCGTCGGGCACGAGCAGGGAGCGGATGCGTGAGCGAAACGTGGTCATGGCGCGGCGAGCGCCCCGCCGCCCGCGAGGCGGCGAGCGGCGAGGCGGGCGCGGATCGCGGCGGCGGGCCGGCTCGCCGCTACGTGTTGGTCGAGCGGGCGCGCCGGCGCATCCGGCGGCGGCGGCGGCGCCGGCGCCGGCGCCGGCGGCCGGTGTCCGTGTCGCTCGACGTGTTCGCCGCCTTGGTGCGGACGGCGGGGTAGGTGGCCGAGAAGGACATGCGAACCTCCTGCATGGTCGTTTGGTTGCCGTTCGCAGCCTTCCGCGGGCGGATGTGAGGCCGGTGAGGCGATGATGAGAGTCGTCTCATGCGCTTTTCATGTTCGTCTGCGGCTCGCGTGCGAGCGTGCGCCGCGTGAGCGTCAGGCCGCTTCTCATCGCGCTCTGCGCGTTCGTCGTCGGCGGCGCCGCGGTGCTCGCGGCGAC
>DASZOA010000477.1:0-5931 GCA_035551055.1 Solirubrobacteraceae bacterium | reverse complement strand
AGTCGATCTCCCACCGGGCGGCGCTCCTGGGCGCCATGACCGCCGAGCCGGTGGAGGTCCGCAACTACCTCGGCGCGGCCGACACGCGCTCCACGCTCGACGCCCTGCGGGCGGTCGGCGCGCTGGTGGAGGAGCGCCCCGACCGCCTGCGGATCCGCGGGGTCGGGCTCACCGCGGCGGCGCAGTCCGACGGTCCGATCGACGTCGGCAACGCGGGCACGCTCATGCGCCTGCTGCCGGGCTGGCTCGCCGCGCAGGAGGGCCGCACGTTCGAGCTCGACGGCGACCGCTCGATCCGCCGCCGCCCGGTCGACCGGATCGCCGAGCCGCTCGCGCGGATGGGCGCGCGGATCGAGCCGACCGACGGCCGCTTCCCGCCGTTCGTCGTGCACGGCGCGCGGCTGCGCGCGATCGGCTACGAGCTGCCGGTCGCCAGCGCGCAGGTCAAGTCGTGCGTCCTGCTGGCGGGCGTCGGCGCCGACGGCACGACGAGCGTCGTCGAGCCGGCGCCCAGCCGCGATCACACCGAGCGCATGCTCGCCGGCGCGGGCGTCGCCGTCGAGCGCGACGGGCCCAGGGTGTCGGTGGCCGGCAGCGACGAGCTCGAGGCCCAGAGCCTCGTCGTGCCGGGCGACCTCTCCTCGGCGGCGTTCATGATCGCGGCGGGCCTGCTCGTGGAGGGTTCGCGGCTGCTCGTGCGCGGCGTCGGCGTCAACTGGACGCGGACGGGCTTTCTGCGGATCGTCGAGCGGATGGGCGCGATCGCGAGCGCCTCGCTCGAATCGCCCTCCGCCGCGATCGCCGCCGGCGAGCCGGTCTCCGACATCGACGTCGCCGCGGGGCCGCTCCAGGGCACGGTCGTCGAGCCCGACGAGGTGCCGCTCGCGATCGACGAGCTGCCGCTCGTCGCGCTGCTGGGCTGCTTCGCCGACGGGGAGACGATCGTGCGCGGCGCGCAGGAGCTGCGCGTCAAGGAGTCCGACCGGATCGCCGGCGTCGTCGACGGGCTGCGCGGGCTCGGCGCACGGATCGAGGCGAGCGAGGACGGCTTCGCGGTGCGCGGCGGCGGGCTGCGCGGCGGCGTCGTCGACGCGCGCGGCGACCACCGCATGGCGATGCTCGGCGCGGTCGCCGGGCTCGCGTCGCGCGACGGCGTGGAGGTCGTCGGGATCGAGTCCGCCGCCGTCTCGTACCCCGGCTTCGTCGAGGATCTCGCGCGGCTGGGCTGACGACCCCTCGCCGCACCGAGCGGCGGCACGGGCGCGCCTATCCTCACGGCGATGCTGATCGCCATCGACGGCCCCGCCGGCGCCGGCAAGTCGACGGTCGCGCGCGCCGTCGCCGACGCCCTGGGCTTCACGTATCTCGACAGCGGGGCGATGTACCGCTGCATCGCGCTGGCCGAGCTGCGCGGGGTGGAGGATCCGCTGGCCTGCGCGATCGAGCTCGGCGGCCAGGTCACGCTCGACGGCGAGGACGTCAGCGAGGCGATCCGCGCGCCGGAGGTCTCCGAGCTCGCCTCGCAGGTCGCCGCGCGGCCGGAGGTGCGCGAGCATCTCGTAGCGCTGCAGCGGGCGATGATCCGCTCCGGCGACTACGTCGCCGAGGGTCGCGACATCGGCACCGTCGTCGCGCCCGACGCCGAGCTGAAGGTCTTCCTCACCGCCTCGGCGCAGGAGCGCGCGCGGCGCCGCGCGGCGCAGCTCGGGACCGACGCCGAGCAGGTGCTGCGCGAGCAGCAGGGCCGCGACGAGCGCGACTCGACGCGCGAGCACTCGCCGCTGCAGCCGGCGCGCGACGCGCTGCGCGTCGACACCACCGGGCTGAGCGTCGACGACGTCGCGCAGGAGATCGTGCGCCTCGCGCGGGGCATGCGATGAAGGTCGCGGTGGTCGGCTACCCCAACGTCGGCAAGTCGTCGCTCGTCAATCGCCTGACGAGCTCGCGCGAGGCGGTCGTCCACGAGCGCGCCGGGATCACGCGCGACCGCAAGGAGATCGCGACGGAGTGGAACGGGCGGCGCTTCACGCTCATCGACACGGGCGGGATGGACAACGAGGACCGCGATCCGATCGCCGGCTCGGTCCGCGAGCAGGCCCGCGCCGCGCTCGCCGACGCGCAGGTGGCGCTGCTCGTCTTCGACGCCAAGGCGGGGCTGCGGCCGGGCGACGAGGAGCTCGCCGACCTGCTGCGCCGGTCGCGGCTGCCGGTCGTCGTCGCCGCCAACAAGATCGACAGCGCGCGCGACATCCCGCTCGCCGTCGAGGCGCACCGGCTCGGCCTCGGCGAGCCGATGGCCGTCTCCGCCGCGCAGGGGCTCGGCACCGGCGACCTGCTCGACCGGCTCGTCGAGCTGCTGCCCGAAGACGACGAGGAGCTCGACGAGGACGTCGTCCGCCTGGCGGTCATCGGGCGCCCGAACGTCGGCAAGTCCTCGCTCGTCAACCGCTTCGTCGGCACCGAGCGGGTGATCGTCTCCGAGGTTCCCGGCACGACGCGCGACGCGATCGACCTGCCGCTCGAGGTCGACGGGCGCCGGCTCGTCGTCGTCGACACCGCGGGTATGCGCCGCCAGTCGAAGGTCGCCGACAACGTCGAGTACTACACGACGCTGCGCTCGCAGCGGGCGGCCGAGCGCGCCGACGTGGCGCTGGTCGTCTGCGACGCTCGCGAGGGCGTCACGGCGCAGGACATGCGGATCGCCGAGCTCGCGATGAGCGCCGGCTGCGCGACCGCCGTCGTGCTCAACAAGTGGGACGCCGCCGAGATGACCGAGGCGGACCTCGACCACGAGCGCGCGAAGGTCGCGCGCAAGCTGCGGCTGCGCCCGAAGGTGCTCACGGCCAGTGCGCTGACCGGGCGAAACGTGCAGCGGATCCTCGGCGAGGTCGTCGCGCTCGGCGATCGGATGTCGGGCCGGATCCCCACCCCGGAGCTCAACCGCTTCCTCGGCGAGGCGGTGCAGGCGCGCCAGCCGCCGGCGATCCAGGGCCACCGGCTGAAGCTGCTCTACGCGGCGCAGATCGGCGAGCGCCCGCCGCGCTTCGCGATCCAGGTCAACAGCCGGCGGCGCGTCACGCGCGACTACGCCTACTATCTCGAGAACCGCCTGCGCGCGAGATTCGGGATGGACGGCGTGCCGCTGATCATCGACTTCGTCGAGCGCAAGTCCCGCCGCGGCGAGGACCGATAGCGTTCGGTCCATGACGACGTTCAAAGACGACGAGTACCTGTTCACGTCGGAGTCTGTGACCGAGGGCCATCCGGACAAGGTGGCCGATCAGATCTCCGATGCGGTGTTGGATGCGTGTTTGGCGGGGGATCCGGGGTCGCGGGTGGCGTGTGAGACGCTGGTCAATACGGGGTTGGTGGTGGTGTCGGGGGAGATCACCAGCCAGACGGTGTTCGATGTGCAGGACGTGGCGCGCGAGACGGTGCGCCGGATCGGCTACGTCGATGCGGCGTTGGGGTTCAGCGCCGATAGCTGCGCAGTCCTGAACGCGCTCGACAAGCAGTCGGCGGACATCGCGCTGGGGGTCGACGCGTCGCATGAGACGCGCGGCGGCTCGGGCGATGGGGACGAGCGGCTGGTGGCGGGGGCGGGCGATCAGGGGATGATGTTCGGCTACGCGTCCAACGAGACGCCGGAGTTGATGCCGCTGCCGATCGCGCTGGCGCACCGGTTGGCCCAGCGGTTGGCGGCGGTGCGCAAGAGCGGCGAGCTTTCGTATCTGCGGCCCGATGGCAAGACGCAGGTGTCGGTGCGCTATCGGGCGGGGGTGCCGGTGCGGGTCGAGAAGGTGTTGATCTCCACCCAGCACGCCGAGGGCGTCGAAGACCGGATCCCCGATGATCTGTGGGAGCTGGTGGTCGTGCCGTCGGTGCCCGAGGAGCTCTTCGACGCCGGGGAGCTTCGCCGCCAGTTCCTGGTCAACCCGACGGGGCGGTTCGTGATCGGCGGGCCGGTCGGCGACTGCGGATTGACGGGGCGCAAGATCATCGTCGACACCTATGGCGGGATGGCGCGCCATGGCGGCGGGGCGTTCAGCGGCAAGGATCCCTCCAAGGTCGATCGCTCGGCGACGTACGCGGCGCGCTGGGTCGCCAAGAACATCGTCGCGGCGGGGCTCGCCGATCGCTGCGAGGTGCAGCTCGCCTACGCGATCGGGGTCGCGCATCCGGTGTCGGTGATGGTCGAGGACCACGGCACCGGGCGCGTCAGTCGCGGGCGCCTGCAGCAGCTCATCGACGAGCACTTCGATCTGCGGCCCGGGGCGTTTCGCCAGGAGCTCGATCTGCACCGGCCGATCTACGAGAAGACGGCGGCCTACGGGCACTTCGGTCGCGACGACAGCGACTTCACCTGGGAGCAGACGACCAAGGCCGACGCGCTGCGCGAAGCCGCGGGCATCGCCGACGCCGTCGCATAGTCGCATCGGCCGCGCGGCGTTCGTGCGCGTGTCGCGGCCGCGCCTGCTGGCAGCCGCGAGCCGCGAGCAGTAGCCTGCGCGCCACCGGCGCGCCATCGGGGGGTGGCGCGCCGGTTTCGAGCCTTCGGCGCACACGCGCCGCGGCTTCTATCCTTGGCCGCTCAGCATGGGTGCCGACCACCACTACGAGCCTGCCGAGATCGAGCCGCGCTGGCAGCGGGTGTGGGCCGAGGAGGGCACGTGGGAGGTCGCCAACGACACGCGCGACGCCGGCCCGACGTCATATGTGCTCGAGATGCTGCCCTATCCGAGCGGCGAGCCGCACATCGGGCACCTGAAGGTCTACTCGGTCGGAGACGCCGTCGCGCACTTCCACCGCCGCACCGGCCGCCGGGTGCTGCACCCGATGGGCTACGACGCCTTCGGGCTGCCGGCCGAGAACCACGCGATCAAGACCGGCCAGCACCCGCGCGACTCGACCGACGCGGCGATCCTGGAGTTCCAGCGCCAGTTTCGCCGGTGGGGCATCTCGATCGACTGGAGGCGCGAGTTCGGCACCCACGAGCCGGGCTACTACCGCTGGACGCAGTGGATCTTCCTGCAGTTCTTCAAGGCGGGCCTGGCCTACCAGAAGGAGGCGGCCGTCAACTGGGACCCGGTCGAGGAGACCGTGCTGGCCAACGAGCAGGTTATCGACGGCCGCGGCGAGCGCTCCGGCGCGCTCGTCGAGGTGCGCCAGCTCGAGCAGTGGTTCTTTCGCATCACCGACTACGCCGACCGCCTCCTCTCCGACCTCGACGACATCCGCTGGCCCGAGCACGTCAAGACGATGCAGCGCAACTGGATCGGGCGCAGCGAGGGCGCCGAGGTCGTGTTCCGCAACGAGGAGCTCGGCGTCGACTACCCGGTCTTCACGACGCGGCCCGACACGCTGTTCGGCGCGACGTTCTTCGTCATGGCGCCCGAGCACCCCGACGTGCTGCGCCTCGCCGAGGGAACCTCGCACGTCGCCGAGGTGCGCGAGTACGTCAACCGCGCGCTGACGGCCGACAAGGCGCAGCGCGCCGACCTCGACAAGGAGAAGACCGGCGTCGCGCTCGGACGCACGGTCACCAATCCCGTCAACGGCGAGCAGCTGCCGATGTACGTCGCCGACTACGTGCTGATGGAGTACGGCACCGGCGCGATCATGGCCGTCCCCGCCCACGACGAGCGCGACTTCGCCTTCGCGCAGGCCTTCGACCTGCCCGTCCGGCGGGTCATCGAAGGCCCCGACGACGTGCTGCCCTACACCGGCGACGGCCCGCTCGTCAACTCGGCGCCGCAGTTCGACGGCCTGCACAACCGCGCCGCGCTGGAGGCGATCGTCAAGTGGCTGGACCGCGAGGGCAAGGGCCACGCGTCGGTCAACTACCGCCTGCGCGACTGGCTGATCTCGCGCCAGCGCTACTGGGGCACGCCGATCCCGATCGTCCACTGCCCGCGCTGCGGCGCCGTGCCG
>DASZOA010000476.1:0-3972 GCA_035551055.1 Solirubrobacteraceae bacterium | reverse complement strand
CGTCACCTCGCCCATTGCCAGCCCTGCCGGCGCTACGCGCTGCGAGCGGGGGTCGATCTGGACGAGATCCGCCGGCCGGCCGCCGCGGCCGCCGCCAGGATCGCCGGTCTGCTGCCGCTGCCGGCCTTCCTGCGCCGTCGCTGGAGCGAGGAGTCCGGGCCGCTGCTCGGCAACCCCGGCGGCCTTCCGGTGACGCAGTGGTCGGCCAACATGGCCACGGTCGTCGAGCCCGGCCTCATGACCAGCTGGGTGAAGGCGATCGCGACGGCGGCGACCGTCGCGGTCGCGGGCCTCGGCGCCGGCTCGGCCTTCGACGAGCGCGCCACGGGCGCCCGCCCGGGCGTGCGCGGCGGGCCGCCCGCGCACGTCCCCGGCCTCGACATCCTCGCCACGGGCGGTGCGCGGGCGCGCGAGGCCGGCGCGACGGGCGTCCCTGCCGGCGGCGGACCGGCGGCGCAGCGCGGCGGCGCGGCGACGGCGGCGCCCTCCTCGGGCGGCCATGGCAGCGCGCCGGCGAGCGAGCCGGGCGGGACGTCGCCGGGGCGCAGCGCCGGCCGCGAGCTCGACTCGTCGTCGAGCCCGGCGGCGACGAACGGCGGCGCGCGGGCTGGAGGCGGCGGCTCCACGACCGACGCGTCCTCCGATGCCGTCAGGCGGGTCGTCGAGACGGTCGGCGCCGGTGGTGGGGCACCGCGCGCCGACGCCGGCCAGACTGCCGGCGCCGAGGTGCCCGCCGAAGTGCCAGAAGACGTGCCCGCCGACGTCACGCCGTCGTCCACCGCCGTCGCGAGCACCGGCAGCGACGCGGTGAGCGCGACCGCCGAGACGACGGCCGGAGTCGATCCCGGCGCGACCGCCGCGGGCGGCAGCGTCTCGTCGACGACGTCCGACGCCGCCTCGACCACGACCGCGACGCTGAGCGGCCTTGGCGGGTGAGCGCGGCGACGCCGAGCTCGAGCCGTTCACGGACACCGCGCTGTACGCGCTCGGGGCGTACTTCGCCGATCGCCATCCCGACCTGATGGACGACGTCGTCCGCCAGGCCCAGCGCATCGAGGACGCGGGCGCGGCGCGCTACGCTCACACGGAAGGCGTGTCGCTCGAGAGCACCCTGCAGACGCTCATCACGGGTCTCGCCGTCCGGTACTACCGCGCGGTCGCGGGGTCGTCGTGAGATAATCGCCTTCATTCGGGGCGTGGCGCAGCCTGGTAGCGCGCACCGTTCGGGTCGGTGAGGTCCCCGGTTCAAATCCGGGCGCCCCGATGCAGGTCGTGGCAGGCCTCGCGCTCGCGCTACGCGTGGCGGATTCGTCCACACCGGGCGGCCGAGCGGCGCGTGCCCTCGCGCAGGAGCCGGAGAACTGCCGTGCCGTCCCCTGCCTGACGCCGCCGGCCCCGGCCGGCGCCGCGACGAGCATGGAAATCGACGGCGGGGGAACGAGGTCGGCATGGCTGCGGACCGATCCGAGGCCGGATCGCCGCTGGAGGTGCTGGCGGCGGCGATGCGCGAGAGTCGCGCGCGCGCGAGCGGCGCGGGCGACGCGCCCTCCGAGCCGCTGTTCGGCCTCGCCTGCAGCGACGGCTTCGCGGGCCCGTTTCCGTGCCGCGGCGTTTCGCTGGAGAGCTTCCTTCCGCTGAGCGCGATCGGCGGCGGGCAGGGCAACGACATCTGGGGCTGGACCGACCGGCAGACGGGACGCGAGTACGCGCTGATGGGCAAGACGACCGGCACCGCGTTCGTCGACATCGCCACGCCCGACCGCCCGGTGTACCTCGGCGACCTGCCGTCGCACCAGCAGGACCGCGAGTTCGCCGTCTGGCGCGACATCAAGGTCTACTCCGACCACGCCTACGTCGTCGCCGACAAGGCCGGCCACGGCATGCAGGTCTTCGACCTGACGCGGTTGCGCGGCGCCGGCGAGCCAAGAACGTGGACCGAGGACGCCCACTACGCGCGCTTCGGCAACGCCCACAACATCGCGATCAACGAGGAGACCGGCTTCGCCTACGCGGTCGGCACGGACACCTGCGCCGGCGGGCTGCACATGATCGACATCCGCTCGCCGCAGAACCCGGTCTTCGCCGGCTGCTACTCGGACGACGGCTACACGCACGACACCCAATGCGTGATCTACCGCGGCCCTGACCCGCGCTTCGCCGGGCGGGAGATCTGCCTCAGCGCCAATGAGGACACGCTCACGATCGTCGACGTGAGCGACAAGCGCCGCCCCGCGATGCTGTCGCGCACGCCGTACGAGGGCGCGGCCTACACGCATCAGGGCTGGCTGACCGAGGACCAGCGCTTCTTCCTCCTCGGCGACGAGCTCGACGAGCAGCAGGCGGGCATTCCCACGACGACGTACATCTTCGATGTCGGCGACTTGCGGGCGCCGACGCTGATCGGCGTGTACCGCGCCGCGACCGCGGCGATCGATCACAACCTCTACACGCGCGACGACCGCGTCTTCGAGGCCAACTACCGCGCCGGGCTGCGGATCCTCGACAGCACGCGCGTCGCCGATGGCGAGCTGCGCGAGGTCGCCTTCTTCGACGTCTACCCCGCCGACGACGCGGCCGAGTTCAACGGGGCGTGGAGCGTCTATCCGTACTTCGACTCGGGCATCGTGATCGTCAGCGGGATCGAGCAGGGCCTGTTCGTCCTGCGACCCGACTGAGCCGCGCGTTGCGACGGCCCAGCTGACGCCCGGCGCGCGGCCAGGGCCGCCGCCCGGTCCCGCGGCGCGACGTGCGATCAGGCCGCGACCGAACGCGGAAAGAGCGCGATCAGGACGTCGGACGACTGGACCACGAGCATCGGCCCCTTCGGCGTCGCCTCCCAGCGGGCGGCGCGAAACCCCTCGATCGGGATCGTAAACGCCCCGAAGGTCCTCGCTTCGCTGCCGATGTACCAGACGAAATCCGTGTCGCCGGGCGCAGCGTCGTCCTTGGGCTCGGCCTTCTGCAGCGTGCCGCTGAACATCGCGATCAGCGGCGAGCCCGGCCGGGCCGAGCGCACGGTGACGGTGCAGTACTGCCCGAGGCGGGCCTGCAGAGCCGCGACGACTGCATCATGGTCCAGGCTGCCGCTCATGCATCCTCCGCTTCAGCCGTCCGATCGGTCAGCGTGCTACGGTACCGCGCCGCGCGCGCCCGCCGGCGCCGACCCGCCACGCACAGCGGAGCGTGTGCGGATGCGCCCTGGGGGGTAGCAGCTTGCGCCGGGGTGCCAGGTTCGCGACGACGCGGTAAGTGCGCTTGACATCGAGAGTCCGTGCATCTACAAGTTCAGGACCACCGTCGGCGGGCGTCGGCACGCGCGCCGATCACACTGTTCTCAAACCGGGGAGACACGAAAACTTGTCCAGGACACGTCGAAGGTTTGCCATTCTCGCCGCTATCGCGGCTGTCGGCGTCCCACTGACCGTCGTCGCCGCCGCCTTCGCCTGCGCGAACCTCGCCGTCATCAAGCTCAATCGCGCGACTGCCACGCCCGGGACGAACGTCTGGTTCGAGGGTCGCAACTTCAACAGCCGGGCGGGCGCGTCGCCGGTCAGCGTGCGCTGGAACAGCCGCAACGGGCAGGTGCTCTTCGAGGGCCGCCCGGTCGACGGCAAGCTGAGCGGCACGTTCACGGTGCCGCGGTCGAGCAACGGCTACTACATCGTGGTCGCGACGCAGGTCGCACCCAACGGACGCCCGGCTTCGGGCACGCCGGGCCGCGCAGCGCTGCGCGTTCGCACCACGTCGGCCCGCTCGGCCCGCTCGTCCCGCTCGTCTCGCTCGGTCGTCGCCGCTCCGGTGACGCCGCCCGGCGGACCCGGCGGCCCGCCCGCGGCGCAGATCGTCGGGCTGGGGCTCTCGGGGCTCCTGCTCGCCGGCGGCCTGACCGCGCTGGCCGTCCGGCGGCGCCGCACTCCTCCGGCGCCCTCGGCCGCCTGAGACATCCGATTCCGCTTCCCCGCGCGGCCGGGC
>DASZOA010000475.1:0-7071 GCA_035551055.1 Solirubrobacteraceae bacterium | reverse complement strand
GACAGGACCTCGAGCAGCATCGCCTCGAACTCCTGGTCGGTCTTGTCGATCTCGTCGATGAGCAGGACGATCGGCTGGTCGGAGGTGATCGCGTCCATGAGCGGGCGCGAGAGCAGGAACTCCTCGCCGAAGATGTCGTCGTGGACCTCGTCCCAGGCGGTGTCCTGGCGCTCGGCCTGGATGCGCAGCAGCTGCTTGCGGTAGTTCCACTCGTACAGCGCCTTGGCCTCGTCGAGCCCCTCGTAGCACTGCAGGCGCACGAGCCGGCGCCCGAAGACCTTGGCGAGCGCCTTGGCAAGCTCGGTCTTGCCGACGCCGGCGGGCCCCTCGACGAGGATCGGCTTGCCGAGCTTCGTCGCGAGGTAGGAGACCAGCGCCGTCGACTCGGCGGGCAGGTAGCCGACGTCGCGCAGGCCGGTCGTGACGGCGGCGACGGAGTCGGGTGCGGCGGCGGCGGCCATCGCCCGATGATAGGAAGTCGCCCGTGCCAGCCCCGATCCTCGGCGCGCCCGACCTCTCCGCGACGCCGGTGGCGATCCTCATCGGCCTCGGCGTGCTCGTCGCGATCGTCGGCCAGCTTGCGGGATCGCGGCGAACCGCCGTCGTCGGCATCGTGATCCTCTTCGCCGCGACCGCGCTGCTGATCGTCGGCGGCTACCTCGCCTTCCGGGACGACCCGGTCGACCCGCGCCCGTGCGACGCGCCCGCCGGGTGCTGAGCGCCGTTGTCGCGCGCCCTCAGCCGCCGTCGCGCGCGCGCGGGATCTCGCCCGGCCGCAGCGGTGGCTCGTCGGCCGGGTCGTCGAAGGTCAGCTGGCGCGCGTCCTCGCGGGTGAGATGGCGGCCGCGCCGGCCGCGCGGCGCGGCGGCCTCGGTGGAGCCCGTCGCCGCTGAGCGCGCCACGGCCTCGGTCGCCGCCGTCGGCTCGTCGGGCCGGCGCCCCGCCTTCGCCTTCGGCTCCCGGGCGGCCGGCAGCGGCGGCTCGGGGCGGGCGGCGGCGCGGATGCGCTGCCCGGCGACGGCCAGTGCGCCGGCGGCGACGAACGCCACGAAGAAGCCCCACTGGATGCCGACGGTGCCGCCCTCGCCGCTGACATCGGGGCGGTCGAAGACCCGGTAGAAGATCAGCGCCGTGACCCACAGGCCGGCGGCGAAGATCACGGTCCCGTCGCCGCCCGGCAGGTGGAACGCGCGCTGCTCGCCGCGGGCGAGCACGAGCGCGAGGACGCCCGCCGCGACGAGGAAGATCGCGGCCTCGACGAACGACACCGCGCCGAAGGCGCTGATCGAGTCGCTCGCGAAGCTCCTCGACCCCGCGATGACGACGTTCTTCTCGTACCACGGCAGGAACATCGTCGCCAGCAGGGCGATCGCGGCGCCCGCGGCGAAGCGCTGGTCGTTGTCCAGCGCGACGTACGCGGCGCGCAGCCGCTGGAGGATCGGCGTGCTGGCGCCGTCGGCGGCCATTGGGCGATTGTACGTGCGGACGCTCAGCGCTCGGCGCGCCGCGCCTTCAGCACGCGCAGCTCGCCGGCGCCCGAGCCCCGGTTGCCGGCGAGGTCTGCGGCCCGCAGCGCGACGCGGTAGCGCCCGGCGGCGCGCGGAGGCCGCGGCCAGCGCAGCGCGCGCCGGCCACTGCCGAGCTGTCCGCCGAGCACGACGACGGTGCGCCCCCCGCGGCGCAGCCGCAGGGTGACGTACGACGGCTTGGACAGCGACAGCTTGATCGACGCCGGCCTGCCGCCGCGGACCTTCGTCGAGACGAGCCGCACGACCGGCGGCTGCGAGAGGTACTGCGTCCAGCGCTGCGCCGCGCCGCAGTACGGCGTGGGATCCGCGAGCGGCGCGCTCGCGGCGATCCCGCCGGCCGGCGTCGCGTCCGCGCTCAGGCGCGCGCAGAGGTTGCGAAGGAAGTCGCGCGCGACGACGTGGTAGTGCAGATCGGCGTCGCGCTCGAGCGAGTAGCGCGACCAGCCGCCGGTGTCGTAGGCCGGCAGCTCGGCGCGCAGCTGCGCCTCGCCGGCGGCGAACAGCGCCAGCCCCTCGGCGTCGCCGCTCAGCTTCGCGTAGTCGTGCAGCCCGTTGACGGCCTGCGTGAAGCCGTTGAGCACCCGCAGCCTCGGCGCGAACGAGTAGATGAGGTAGTGCGCGCCGGCCGGCGTCGCGACACGCACGCCGCTCGGCGGCGGCTCGCGGAAGACCCCCAGCCCGGCGCGCGCGGCCTCGAGGTACGCCGGCTGACCGAGCTTGACGCCGGCCCGCGCGAGCGCCTGCACCGCGGTGCCCTGCGCCAGGCCGCTGACCCACGGCGGCCGGCCGCCGTCGAAGCGGAACAGGTACTCCCACGCCAGCCCGCCCGCCCGCTGCGCGGCCAGCGCGAGCGCCTCGTCGGCGAGCTCGCGCAGCGAGCGCGCGTAGCCGCCCTGCCACAGGCCGTTGGCCTTGCCGAACGTCCCCAGCCACTGGATCTGCAGCCCCTCGCCGGCGTAGAACTGCCAGACGAGCCGGCTGCCCTGAAAGCTCACGCGCGCGCCGTTTCGCAGCAGCGGTCCGCGCGCCCACCACTGGCGGTTGCGGGCGACGGTCGCAAACAGCGCGGGCAGGCGGGAGGCGGTCAGGCCGCCCGCCGCCGCGACGTCCTCGAGGTTGCGCAGGACCGCGCCGAGCGCGGCTCGGCGCGCGCCTCCGAGCCGGCGCCGCAGCGCCAGCGCGTCGGCGTAGGTCGCGCGCCGCTCGTCGTGCGTCGCGCGGTCGATCGCACCGGCCCGCAGCAGCTGCCGCAGCTCTCCGCGCACCGTGCGCCGGCGCGCCGCCGAGCGCGCGCGCAGGCCGCGGGCGGGCGCGGCGGCGGCGCGCGGCGGCGGCTGCCGGCCGACCGGCGCCGCCGTGGCGCGGGCGGGCGGCAGGAAGCGATCCTCGCGGACGAACGTGCTGCCGTCGCCGCGCATCGTCAGCAGCGGCGAGGCGGCGGCGGGGGAGACGCAGGCCGGCGCGAGCAGGAGCGCCAGCGCGAGCCCCCCGAGCAGGGTGCGGCGCACGCGTGCGATGCTAGGTTCAACCCGCCGCCGGCGCTGCAGTTGCCCTTGCAGCCGATCGAGTCGCGCGACGGCGCGCGGCAGGCGTCGCTGCCGCGCGGACGCGCCGCCCCGTACCCTTCTGCCCGATGCGCACGCCCTCCCACATCGCCGTCGGCACGTGGAGCGGCGGCCGCTACCTGCACTTCGGCGAGCCGATCGCCGCGCAGCGCCTGCAGGCGCTGCTGGCGCCCGGCGACGGTCTGGACACGCTGCTGACGGCCGACGCCTACGGTGCGGGCGAGGCCGACCGCGTGCTCGGCCGGGCGCTGCGCGGCGCCGAGCGCGACCGCGTCTGCGTCGTCGGCGCGATCGGACACGACTTCTACACGGGCGAGCGCGAGGGCGCCAAGGGCTATCCGCGCTTCACCGACCCGCGGCTGCGCGGCCCGCGCGACTACGCCGGCTACGTGCGGATGGCGACCGAGCGCAGCCTGGAGCGCCTCGGGATCGATGCGTTCGACGTGCTGCTGCTGCACAACCCCGATCGCACGGGCTACACGAGCGAGATCGTGTGGGACGCGCTGCGCGCCGTCCGCGACGCGGGCCTCGCCGGGCAGCTCGGGATCGCGCCAGGCCCGGCCAACGGCTTCACGCTGGACATCATCGACTGCCTGGAGCGCTTCGGCGAGCTGATCGACTGGGCGATGGTCATCCTCAACCCGCTCGAGCCGTGGCCCGGCGAGCTGTGCCTCGGCGCGGCGCGCGCGCACGGCGTCGGCGTCATCACGCGCGTCGTCGACTACGGCGGCCTGTTCTGGGACGACGTGCGGCCCGGCCACGAGTTCGCGCCCCGCGACCACCGCACGTTTCGGCCCGCGGGCTGGGTGCAGGCGGGCGCCGAGAGGCTCGAGCGGCTGCGCCCGATCGCCGAGCGCCACGGGCTGAGCATGCTCCAGCTCGCCGCGCAGTGGTGCCTCGCGCACGAGCCGGTCGCCTGCGCCGTGCCGACGCTCATCCAGGAGCTCGGCGAGGATGCGCGCCCGATCGAGGACAAGCGCGCCGAGCTGCTCGCGACGCCGTCGCAGGTCGTGCTCGACGGCGCCGAGGTCGCCGCGATCCGCCAGATCGGCGACAACACCGGCAGCATGGCGCTCAAGGGCGCCGGCCCACAGCACGAGGGCGAGCCGCGCCCCGACCGCTGGCCGCTGACGCCCGAGCTGGAAGCCGTCGCCCGCCGCTGGGGGATCGAGCCCGAGCGCGACCTCAGCCACGTGGCGCCGACTCGTGTCTAGGGTCCGGCGCTTCTTGCTGTCCGGCTCGGGCTGGCCCTACCTGCTCGTGCCGTTCATCCCGCTCGCGATCGTCCTCGAGCTCATCCACGCCGAGGCGGCGATCATCTTCGCCACCGCAGCGGCCGGCGTCATCCCGACCGCGGCGCTCATGGGTCGCGCGACGGAGGAGCTCGCGCACCGCTCCGGACCCGGCATCGGCGGGCTGCTGAACGTCACCTTCGGCAACGCGCCGGAGCTCATCATCGCGTTCTTCGCGCTCAACGCCGGGCTGCAGGAGGTCGTCAAGGCGTCGATCATCGGCTCGATCCTCGGCAACATCCTGCTCGTCATGGGCGCCGCGATGCTCGCGGGCGGGCTGAAGCGCCCGTTTCAGACGTTCAACGCGACGGCCGCCTCGGTGCAGTCATCGATGCTGCTGCTGGCCGCGGTCGCGCTCGTCATGCCGACGATCTTCCAGCTCGTCGCCGGCGGCGGCCTGCCCGGCGTCGGCGAGGAGCGCGTGAACTTCGGCTCCGACCTCGAGCGGATGTCGCTGATCGTCGCCTGCCTGCTGCTGGGCTCCTACCTCGCCGGCCTGTTCTTCTCGCTGCGCTCGCACAAGGCGCTGTTCAACCCGACGAGCGAGGACGAGGAGCACGTCGACGAGCCCTGGTCGGTCCGCTCGGCGGTGGTCACCTTGGCGATCGCCGGCGTCGCCGTCGGCGTGATGTCGGAGATCCTCGTCGGCTCGATCTCCGAGGCGTCGGAGGCGATCGGCCTGAGCGAGTTCTTCGTCGGCCTGATCGTCGTCGCGGTCGTCGGCAACGCGGCTGAGCACTGGGTGGCGATCTACTTCGCTGCCCGCGACAAGATGGACCTCGCGGTCAACATCTCCGTCGGCTCGAGCGCGCAGATCGCGCTGTTCGTCGCGCCGGTGCTCGTGCTGCTCTCGTTCGTCGTCGGGCCCAACCCGATGGCGCTCGTCTTCAACGGCTTCGAGCTGGGCGCGGTCTTCCTCGCGATCCTGATCGCCAATCACGTCACGCACGACGGCGAGTCGACGTGGTACGAGGGCGTGCAGCTGCTCGCCGTCTACGCGGTGCTCGGCGTCGTGTTCTTCTACGCATAGGTCGCTGTGGAGCTGCTCGAACTCGGCGGGCTGATCGTCGTCCTCGTGGTGCTGCTGGTCGTCGACCTGCGCTTCTTCGCGCGCGGCCGCGAGGCGTCGTTCGGCGAGAGCGTCGCGTGGTCGCTGGGCTGGCTCGCGCTCGGGCTCGCCGTGACGGCGGTCGTCTTCGCCCTCAACGGCGGCGCCGACGCCGTCAACTACGTGACCGTCTACCTCATCGAGCGCTCGCTGTCGCTCGACAACCTGTTCGTGTTCATCCTGCTGTTCGCGTACTTCGGCGTCCCGCACGAGCACCGCGCGCGGCTCATCTTCTGGGGGATCATCGCCGCGCTCGTGCTGCGCGGCCTGGCGATCCTCGGCGGCACCGCGCTGATCGAGCGGTTCCACTTCGTGCTGTACGTGCTCGGCGTGCTGCTGCTCGTGCTCGCCTACCGGATCTGGCGCGGCGTGAGCGAGAACGTCGACCCCGACCGCAACCTCGTCGTGCGCGGCGTGCGCAGGATCTTCCCGGTCACGTCGGGCTTCCACGGGGGCCGCTGGTTCGTGCGGCAGGACGGCCGCCGCTTCGTCACGCCGGTGTTCCTGTGCCTCGCGGCGATCGTCGCCGCGGACATCGCGTTCGCGGTCGACTCGATCCCCGCCGCGTTCGCGATCACGCGCGAGCCGCTGATCATCTGGGCGGGCAACGTCTTCGCATTGCTCGGCCTGCGCGCCCTGTTCGTCCTCGTCGAGGGGCTGATCCGCCGCTTCCGCTACCTCGACGAGACGATCGCCGTCGTGCTCGGGCTGGTCGGGGTCAAGCTGCTAATCGAGGACGTCGTGAAGATCGGCCCGGTGACGAACCTCGTCGTCGTCGCGGCCGCCTTCGCGGTCGGCATCGCCGCATCGCTCTACGCCGACCGCCGCGACCCGCAGGGCGCCGAGGAGCGCCGCACGCGCGAGCGGCATCCGGTGCAGCCGCCGGCGCCCGCCGGCCGCCCCGATCCCTGACGCCGGCAGCCCTGCATCGCAGCGGCGAGCGGTCCGGTACGTCGCGTGACGGCGCCGCCGGAGGCGCAGGTGGCGTGACTGGCGAGCGGGTAGTGGCAGGCCATGCATGTCCGCCGCCGGCTGCTCGCAACGCTCCTCGGTCTCGTCGCCCTGGTCGCCGCCGGCTGCGGCGAAGAACCGCGCGACGAACAGGCGGCCGTCTCGCAGCGCCTCGAGGCTTCGCCCGACGCCAAGGCCGTCGAGCTGCGCGCCGAGCTCGCCTCGCTGCTCGAGGAGGAGGTCTTCCTCATCACCCACGCCGTCCGCAGCGGGGCGCGCGCGGGCTTCGACTCCGAGCTCTACGACGCGGCCGAGAAGGAGCTCGAGCGCACCACCGAGAAGCTCGTCGACACGCTGTCACCGCTGTTCGACGCCCGCCGCAAGGACGGGTTCCGGCGCCGGCTCGACAGGCTCGTCGACCTGGCGCTCGGCTACGGACGCGAGCAGGTCGAGCCGGGCCGCGCGGACGTGGCGTTCCGGCGCGAGATCGACGAGAGCCGAGCGGCGCTGGCGAGCATCCTCGCGGACAGCAGCCGCGCGCTGAGCGAGAAGGACCTCGCCAACCACCTCGAGCTGACGCTCGACGAGCTGCTGCTGGCGCTCGACCGGCTCGGCCGCGACCGGCG
>DASZOA010000474.1:0-6923 GCA_035551055.1 Solirubrobacteraceae bacterium | reverse complement strand
CTCCGCGGCCAGCGCGTCGCGGGCACGGGTCAGCTCCTTCTCCTTGACCAGCAGCGCCTGGCGGGCGGCCTCCCATTCCTGCGGCGACACGATCGGCGGCATGTTCATCGTGGCCGTTCCTCCTTCACGTACTCGTCGACGAGGGGATCGTGACGGTAGACCGCTCGGGCCCGGGAAACTCATCGCCTGCTGTTTGAGCTCGCGCACGGTCTGCTCCTCGGATGAGCCCAATCCGACCGTTTCGACGAGCCCTACGCGAGCACAGCGGGACGACGAGCCGCGCGCGGCGGCTGCCGCGATCGCAGCCGGCCGCGTCGCCGTCGCTCGGCGGTCAGGCTGCAACTCACGACAAACACCGCAGCGCAGAACGCGCAGATCGCGCACGCGCGAGACTGTGCACCATGGCAACCGGCGACGACCTCACTGCGGAGGCGCTGCGACCGCTGCTCGGCGAGCGCGCGCTGCAGAGCTACGCCGTCGTGCTGTCGACCGCGTCGAGCGCCGCCCAGTGGGCTGGCGCCGGCGCTCCGGACGGAGCGGTCGTGGTCGCGGACTACCAGATCGCGCCGCGCGGGCGGGCGGGGCGGCCCTGGAAGGTCTCTCCCGGGCACGGCCTGGGGTTCGCGCTCGTCATGCGCCCCCAGCTCGAGGCGGCGCGGGAGGGATATCTGTACACGATGGTCCTGGCGGCGCTGGCCGACGTCTGCGGCCCCGACGTCGAGATCGAGTGGCCCGACGAGGTCCACCGCGGCGGCGCGATGGTCGCTGCCGCCGGCATCGAGATCCGGCTCGACGCGCGCGGGGTGAAGTGGGCCGTCGTCAACTTCTTGCTGCCCGATGCCACGCCACCGCGCGGTGCGCTGCTGCACTCGGTCCTCGAGGCCCTCGAGGCGCGCCGGTCGGCGGCCGCGAGCGCCGTGCTGGAGGACTACGACCGCCTCTGCTCGACGATCGGCCGACACGTCCACGCGCGCCTGCTCGGCGGCAGCGCCCGACTCGCCGGCACCGCCGTGGGGACGATCGACGACGGCTCGATGGTCCTAGAGACCGACGCCGGCCGGCGCGTGCCGGTCCGCCCGCAGGACATCCGCGATATCGCCGACGCGTAGCCGCGGCGCATGCGCCGGCCGGCTGTTCGTCGCGCGACCGTCAGCGCGGCGACATCGCCGCCAGCGGTTTCGCGACGCGCAAGCCACTGCGTCAGTAGTCGGTCGACATGCGGGCGGCGGGGACTGTGAGCGAGTTCACACCGTGACATCGACTGTCCCGATTAGGCTCGCATCTCACCATGCGCCGTCTGCTTCTACTGGTCTGCGCCGTCAGCACGCTCATGGGGCTGCTGGCGTCACAGGCCGCCTCGCACAGCGTCGATCTGGACTGCTCTGACTTCGGATTCCAGCAGGCGGCTCAGGACCACCGCGACGTTCACACCGGAGATCCAGACCGCCTGGACGACGACGAAGATGGAAGGGCCTGTGAGGAGCTTCCGTGCCCGTGCGACGGGGCAGCGGTGCCCCCGCCTGTTGTCACGCCGGCCGCACGGCCGCCATCGGCAACGCCTGCACCCGTGGTCGCCGCGCAGTCCGCCAAGGCACGAGTCGTGCGCGTCATCGACGGCGACTCGCTCACCGTCAGGTTGGCCACGGGCGAGATCGTCAAGGTGCGGCTGATCGGCATCGATGCGCGCGACGGTCGCACGTCGGCGGCGCAAGCCGGATGCGGTGACGTGGATGCGATCGACCGCATGAAGAAGCTCGCCTTCGGCAAGGGGACGGGCCGGAGCGTCACGCTGAAGACCGACCTGACGCAAGACCGCGAAGATGGATTCGATCGGCTGCTCGCCTACGTCAGCGCCGGGCGAGTCGACCTCGGGCACGACATGATCTTGTCGGGTGCGGCGAATGTATCGAAGCGAGACTTCCTGCGCGCGAGCGCCTACCGCAAGGCTCAGGCGACCGCCAAAGCCGCCAAGCGCGGCGTGTGGCGGAGTTGCGGCGACACTCACGCCGCGCGGTAGCGAACACTCCTCTTGACGCAGCCGGCTACAGCCGGTGCTTGTCTTGACCGCTGCACGAGCCCGCGCCGCTCGACGCCGGCACGAAGCGGGCGCCCCTGCGGCCGCGGCTACAGCGTGCGGAGCAGCAGCGCGCGACCGGCGAAGCCGACGTTGCGCCCGAGCGCGAGCAGGAACTGATCGCGCAGGACGCCGCGGTCGCCGAGCGCGGCGAGCAGCTGAGCCTGCCGCCAGGCGTCTGGGTGACCGCGAGGTACAGCTCGTTGAAGCGCCGTACGCCGTCGTCCTCGGCCAGCGGCGCGGCGCTGGCCTCCATCCGGGCGGCCACCGCCTCGATCGGGTCGACGACGCGCTCGCTGCCTTCCACCGTGGGCGATGCTATGCGATCTCGTCCTGGGTGGTTCGCACGGGCGCGCGGCCACTGTCACTCGACCGCCGTTTCTAGGCGATGTGCTCGATGCGTGTTTGCGTGCCGTGGTCGTCGCGGTAGCGGATGGTGGCCCGGGGACCGTCGAAGTCGAGGATCGCGAAGCCGAAGCTGTTCCAGCGCGCGTCGTGCTCCTCGAAGCTGCCGAACTCCTGCCAGACGCCCGGCGGCGGGATCTTCGCGTTTTCGGCAGTCGCCGGCACCGGGATGCCGCCATGGCCGATGCAGCGCAGGAAGGGAATCCCGTGGACGTCGGCAAAGCCCATGCAGCGGTGCTCGTGGCCCCACAGCCAGGCCGTGATCCGCTTGCTGTCCAGCAGCGGTTCGAGCTTGTGCGGCAGGACGCTGCCGAGGTCGCCCAGGTCGTAGCTGGAGACAAGCTGGTGATGGCTGAGCAGCATGAGCTTGCGGTCTGACTCGGCTGCCCAACCGCCGAGCACTGTTGCCTGGGGGTCGGCGAGGACGCCCTTCTGGCCGAGGCTGAGGACCTCCGGGTCCCACGAGGTGTCCAGGCCGACGAGATCCCACGACGGTGTCTTGATCCGAAAGAAGCTCGTCGGCCTGCCATCCGACGAGCGCTGGTTGGAGAAGCGCTCCTCGCCCAGCAGCGTCTGAAAGTAGCCCCATCCGCCGCTGTACATGTCGTGGTTTCCGTTCAGTGACCACGACGTCACGCCCGCGCGCGCCTGCTCGAGCGTCACGGGCCACAGCCCCTCGGCGAGGACTCGCCGCTCGTACTCGACCGGGTCGCCGGAGTAGTACACGTCGCCGAGATGGACGACGTGCACCGGCCGGCGGGCCGCAAGCGCTTGGGTGACCTCCTCGGCCATCAACGCCGCGACCTCGCGGGCGCGCGGCAGACCCGAGCCCCAGTCGCCGACGATGACGATCCGCGCATCGTCCTCGCTGATCTCGTGCTCGGCCGGCCGTGGGTTGAACGGATGATTGCCCTTGGCGAGGCGATCGAGCGTCGCCTCAGCGACGCGCGTGACCCACTCGCCGTCGTGCGGGCCGAAGCGCTCGGGATGCAAGATCGACTCGACGAACCCGACGATGTGCGCAAACACGCCGCGGTGGCGCGGCTTGTGGACGGCGCCGCTCTTGCGCGCCTCGTGTTCGAGCGAGGTCTGCAGCAGGCTGACGGCCGGGCTACGGCTGAAAAACGGCGACTTGATCTCAGCCTGACCCGACGACGGCGGGCCGGCAGCTTCCTCGGGCAACGCCGCCAGCACAGCGGCCGCCGGGTCGGCAGCGCCACGCCCGATCGCGTGCGCTGCCCGCGCCGCGCGCTCATCCAGGGCCCCCGCGACGAGCTGGTCGCGCATCGCGCCGACATAACGGCCGACCTCGTCCTCGTCTGAGAACTCGGCAATCACGGTGCATCCCGTGCTCGGCGCCCACGCACGCGCGCGTCAGATTTCGACACACCCCACCTCTCCGGTCGATCAAGCTGCTGCGCGCAGGCTATCGGCGACCGCGCCGACGGTGCAACGCAGGCGCCGACGCGGACACAGTGGTGGTTCGCGGCTGCTGAAGAGGCCGTGGGAGGATGTCGAGGATCACCCGCCGGTCTTCGTAGCTCAGGATGATCCGTTTTTCCTCCTTGTGGCGCGTTGGCGCCTAGGCGTAGTGTCGATCGGCCGGGGGCCTGTTCGATCTCGAGGAGGCAGATCGACGTGCGACGCAAGCGCTGCACCGCCCTGATGACCGCGCTCGTCGTCTGCGGCTTGCTGGCGCAGGCGGCATGGGGCGCGAAGTCGGTCGTCGTCTACGACGATTTCGACGCACCGGGCTACGACGAGTCGGACTTCTTCGATCGGTGGACCAACAGCTTCGGCCCGCTGGAACTCGCGGCGGGCGCGACGCGCTCGTTCGCCGCTGGGCGCGAGACGGTCAACGCCGCGCCGTTTCGGACGGCGGTCGACTTCAGCGTCTTCGACCATCTGAAGTACATCGCCGTCGCCAACGCGTCGTTCCCGGTCCCGAGGGCCGGCTCGATCACGTTCGGCTCTACGATGACGGCGTCGACGCCGGGGATCGTGCCCGGGCGGACGGTCAGCGGCACGTACATCGCCTCGGGCGCGCCGTACTCGGCGACGCTGCTTGACAGCCAGCAGGCCGGTGTCGTGATGAACGTCGTCGACTTCTGCACGGGACAGCTCTTCGACTGGTTCCTGACCGGCGACAAGGCGGCGCCGCTCATCGAGCGGCTGCCGACGAGCGTGACCGCCAACACCTCAAACCCGAACTGCCCGGGCGCGACCCACGTCGGCCGCGACGAGATGTACACGCAGTTCATCAAGGAGGTGCCGGTGACGCCGGGCGTCCCGCACCGGATGGAGATCACGTTCCGCCGCCAGCCCGGCGGCACCTCCTCGGTCGAGTACCTGCTCGACGGCCGCAAGGTCGCCAAGGTGCACCGCATCGGCGTCCCGCTGGACCGTCAGGGCGTCGACTACACCGGGGTCTGGCCATCGCTCGGTCCCGGCGAGGAGATCGGCGCAACGATTGACTCGCTGACGCTCGCGCACGGCCTGTTCACCGTCCTTGACGCATTTCCCTTCCAGCACCCCGAAGCGCCCGAGCTTGCAGTCAGCATCCCGATCTCGCAGCGGATCTTCGGGCAGGGCGCGATCGGCAGCTGGGACGACTTCACCGTCACGACGAAGGGCAGCCGCAGACGGTGATCTGTGGCAGGAGCGCTCGGGCAGCTTCGCGCCCGGGCGGCCGCGATGCCCAAGCCGGCCAGCACGAGACTACCCTTGCCGGCGGCGCCCACCTCACCCCCGCGCGAGCGACAGAACGCGAGACGATGGACTGCCCCGCCGACGAGGCCCAGCAGCCGGCGGGGATCTTCGCGGTCCGCGCAGCCACCTCCCCGAGGCGCCCCCGCAGGAGGCGATCCGCCCGAGCGCTTCCGCCTTCGTGGCAAGCAGCGCTCAAGGTCACTGGGTGAGACGCCGATATCGGCCGGGTATATGGGAGCGCCACCGACGCGTGTTACGGGCGAAGCATCCCTCGCGACGTCTGAATGGGGATCACCAGGTGATTGATACTCAGACCCCGAGAGGGCAGAGCGGAGCCGACCTACTGCGACTCGAGCACGTCGCCGGCGCACCCGCCAGCCGCGGAATCGCGGCAGCGCTCGCAGCCGCGCGCGAGGTGCTGGGCATGGACATCGCCTACCTATCCGAGTTCGGGGCGGGTTCCCAGCAGGTGCGCGACACAGACGGTCCAGCCGACGTCTTCAACCTTCAGCAGGGGACGTCCGTTCCGCTCGAGCAGAGCTACTGCCGGCGGATGGTCGAGGGCGCGATCCCAAACGCGATTCCGGACGCCCGCGCCCATCCTGTGCTCGGCGAGCTCGAGGTCACCGAGGAGGCCGGGATCGGCTCCTACATCGGTGTTCCCGTCCGGCTTCGCGACGGCCAGTTCTACGGCACGCTGTGTTGTGTCAGCCGCGAGACCCACCCGCTTACCAGGAGCGACGTCGCCTTCATGCACATCCTGGCGCGTCTTGCGGCGGGTCAGATCGACTACGACGAGGAGCGCAGACAGCACCAGCGGATCCAGGTCGAGGCGAGCGCGCTACAGGCGCTCGTGGCGGCACTCGATGCGCACGAGAGCTACATGGCCGGACACTCGCTTGCCGTCGTCGAGCTTTCGATGGCGGTCGCTCGCGAGCTCGAGCTCTCAGAGCAGGAGGTGACCGAGGTGGGGCAGGTGGCGCTCCTGCACGACATTGGAAAGCTCGGCATTCCCGACTCGATCCTCAGCAAGGCCGGGCCCCTCGACGAGCGCGAGGAGGCGATCATGCGCAGGCACCCCGCGATCGCCGAGCAGCTCGTCTCCTCGATCGACGGTCTCGCCCACCTCGCTCCGGCACTGCGGGCCGAGCACGAGCGCTGGGACGGCGGTGGCTACCCCGACGGCCTCGCGGGCGAGGAGATTCCCCTCCCGAGCGCGATCTGCCTCGCCTGCGACGCCTACCACGCGATGACCTCCGACCGCCCCTACCGCCGATCGCTCGGGCACGAGCAGGCGCTGGCCGAGCTTCGTCGCAATGCTGGCTCGCAGTTTCGCCCCGAGGTCGTCGACGCGCTGCTCGCCGTGCTCGGACGCACGAAGAGCAAAGCCGACGGCTAGGGACCGGAAGCGCTGGCCGCGCAACCTCTGAAAGACGGTGTCCCAATCGCACCACGCAACGTAGGAGAGAGCAACGCGCAGCAGCGCGCCCGATGCCGACCAACTGCCCCCTTGCACGACGAAGAGCAGCCGGCTTCAAACGTCCGGCAGGGGGATCGGCTTACGGGACGCACCATTGGCGAGCTGCGTGACCGTTCCTGCGCGGCGTGGCGCTAAGCGAGACCGAAGCGATCCGCTTGACCGTGCTTGAGACGCTCGCGCTGGCCGCGGCGACTGCGAGCTTGATCGAAGATGAACTGAAGGACGTCCTGCCGATCGCCGGTGTCCTGCCCGCAG
>DASZOA010000473.1:0-11360 GCA_035551055.1 Solirubrobacteraceae bacterium | reverse complement strand
GGCAACAGGCTCCCATCCGCAGGCTGCAGAACATCGACGCCGCACTGCACCGCTGGCTGGTCGCCCACAGCCTCGCCGTGCTGCGCATCAGCCTCGGGGTGGTCTTCCTGATCTTCGGCGTGCTGAAGTTCTTCCCCGAGCACAGCCCGGCCGAGCCGCTCACGATCAAGACGATCGAAGCGGTCAGCTTCGACCTCGTGCCGGGCGACGTCGGGATCGTGCTGGTCGGCGCGCTCGAGTCGGCGCTCGGCATCCTGCTGATCATCGGCCGCTGGCTGAAGGCGGCCGTCTACCTGCTCATCCTGCAGTTCGTCGGCGTCCTGGCGCCGCTCGTGCTGTTCACCGGGCGGCTGTTCGCCGGTCCCGACCACGCCCCGACGCTCGAGGGCCAGTACGTCCTCAAGGACTTCATCCTGCTCGCGGCGGGGCTCGTCGTCGCCTCGACGGTGCCCGGCTTCCTGCCCGGCGCGGACCCCGACGAGACCCAGACGCGCGGCACGCCGCGCACGGACTGGACCGAGCGCGAGCGAGCCAGCCACTAGCCTGACCTCAATGGACGCCAGGCGGGTCGCACGCGGCGCGAGCGCCACCCTGGCCGGCGCCGCGGCGGCGGCGGCGGCGCGGCGCGTGTTGCGCTCGCCGGCGGTCCACCTGGCGCGGATGAGCGGCACCTCGACCACCGCGCCCAGCGCCATCGGCTGGGTGACGGACTTCCTCAACGCCGCCTACTACGCCCGCCGGCCCGAGCTGCGCGACGTCGAGGACCTGCGCATCGCCTTCGCGATCCTCACGACGCGCTGGTACGAGCTCGGCTACCGCCGCCTGCACGCGCCCGACGTGCTCGCCTTCCATCGCGCGTTCTTCGGCGAGCGGATGCGCGATGCGCCGTACGCGCCGCGCGGCACGCTGGACCGCGAGCAGCTCTTCGCGGGCGCCGCCCGGCTGATCGGCCCCTGGTTCGAGGCCTGCTACGGCGACGACGAGCTGCGCGCGCACGGGATCGCGTTCCAGTCGGCCGCCGAGCGCGACGCCTACCGGCCGGAGCTCCGGCTGCGCCACGCCAAGCTCGGCGCGCTGACGCCGCCCGCGCGCCCGCGCAACGAGCAGGTCTGGCACACGTACGAGCCGGTGGCGATCGAGTCGGCGTCGGCGACGCTGGCGGCGCTCGAGCGGCCCGAGACGTGGCCGGACTACGCGAGCGACGTCGGCCGCTTCACCGCGGTGCGCAGCGGCGGCCTGCCCGCCCAGACGTTCGAGATCGAGGTCATCAGCGCGCTGGCACCGCGCACGCCGGCGATCCTGCGCGGCTACGTCAGCATCACGCGCTTCCACACGCGCGCCGACGACGAGGAGCAGCTCGACCGCTATGCCGCGCGGCTGAACGAGCTGATGGTGCGCTTCGGGCGCGACGAGCCGCCCGCCTACCCGCCCGGCTGCACGCCGCTGGCGGCGATCTGCCTGGACACCCACGAGCGCCACTTCATGGGACGCGGGCGCAACCGGGTGCTCGCCTACGAGCTCGACGGCCAGGACTACCTGCGCGCCGCCGGCACCTGGGACGACCTGCCGATGACGCTCGAGCAGGCCTACCGCTCGCAGGGGCGCAGGGCGCAGCAGGCCTTCTGGGGCGGCGAGCGACCGGAGTCGAGCATGCTCAACCAGATCGCGCTGCGCACGGCACGCACGGCGCCGGCGTGAGCGCCGCCAGCTACGACGCCGTCGTCGTCGGCGCGGGCCAGAACGGGCTGACGGCCGCCGTCACGCTCGCCCGCGCCGGGCGCTCGGTGCTCTGCGTCGAGGCGGCCGAGACGGTCGGCGGCGCCGCAGCGACAGCGGAGCTCACGCTGCCCGGCTTCCGCCACGACGTCTTCTCGGCAGTCCACCCCGCGGGGATCGCGTCGCCGGTGTTCGCCGAGCTCGACCTCGAGCGCCACGGCCTGCACTGGGTGCAGCCCGAGCTTGCGATGGTCCACCCGCTGCCGGCCGGGCGCGGCGCCGCGCTGGCGCGGGACCTCGCGTACACGGTCGCGTCGCTGGACGCGCTCGGCGCCGGCGCCGGGCGCCGCTGGCGGCAGTTCGTCGAGCCCTACGTGCGCCATTTCGAGGCGGTCCGGGCGACGATGCTCGCCGGCTTTCCGCCGGTCGCCGGGCCCGCGCGGCTGCTGCCCGCGTTCGGGCTGCAGGGCTCGCTCGAGTTCGCGCGGCTTCTGCTCCTGTCCGCCGACGCGCTGGCCGCCGAGGCGCTGCCCGGCGAGGGCGCGGCCTGGCTGTACGGCTCGTCGCTGCACGGCGATGCGCCGCTGGACGGCGCGGGCAGCGCGATCGCCGGCGTCTGGCTGAACGTCCTCGGCCACACGGTCGGCTGGCCGAGCCCGCGGGGCGGGGCGGGATCGCTCACCGGCGCGCTCGCGAGCTGTCTGCGCGCGCTCGGCGGCGAGACCCGGACGGGCGCGCCGGCGGCGCGGGTGCTCGCACACCGCCGGCGGGTGGCCGGCGTCGAGCTCGCCGGCGGCGAGCGGATCGCGGCGCGCACGGTCGTCGCCACGACGACGCCGCACGGCCTCGTCGCGCTCGCCGGCGACGCGCTCGGCGACGCCTACACGCGGCGCGCATTGCGCTTCCGCTACGGACCGCACACCGTCAAGGTCGACTGGGCGCTCGATGCGCCGATCCCGTGGGAGCACGACGACGCGCGGCGCGCCGGGACGGTGCACGTCGGCGGCACCGCGGCGCAGCTGCGCAGCGCGCTGCGCGACGTCGCCGCCGGAAGGCTGCCCGACGCGCCGTTTCTGCTCTGCGGCCAGCAGTCGCTCGCCGACCCGACGCGCGCGCCGGCGGGCAAGCACACCGCGTGGAGCTATACGCACACCCCCACCGGGATCGACTGGACGCGCGAGCGCGAGCCGTTCGCCGACACGATCGAGCGCCAGGTCGAGTCCTTCGCGCCGGGCTTTCGCGAGCGCGTGCTCGCCCGCCACGTCATGGCCCCGGGCGACCTCGAGGCGCGCAACGCGTGCCTGCCCGGCGGCGACGTCGGTCACGGCAGCTACGCGCTCGACCAGCTCGTCTTCCGGCCCGTGCCGGCACTGAACCCCTACAGCACGCCGGTCCGCGGCCTGTTCATCGGCGGCGCCTCGACGTTCCCGGGCGGCGCGGTGCACGGCGTCAACGGGCATGCCGCCGCGCGCGCCGCGCTGCGCGAGTCGTGGCTGCCGCGCCCGCCCCACGTGCGGCTGCGGCGGGCGCGGTAGCGCGGCGCGGCGTCAGTAGCGCGGCGGGCGGCCCGGCCGGTCGGCGCGATCGGCCTGGCTGACGGCCTGCCGACCGAACGCCGCGCGCAGCTCGGCCGCGCGCGCGACGAGCTGCTGCGCGCGCGGCGCGAGCGTCGCGCGCGCGCCACCGCGCGCCACGTCGCTGGCCTGGGCGGCCAGCTCGCGCACCGCGGCCGAGATCTCCAGCAGCTGCGCGGCGGCGTTCTGCTGCGCGGTCGTGAAGTCGTCGCCGGCGGCGACCTTCTGCGCGATCTCCTCGTAGGCGAGGGCAAGCTCGAACTGCGCGGCGTCGGCGGCATCGCGCAGCGCGGCGACGTCGGCTTCGGAGGGGTTCGTCGAACTCATGCCCGCCCGTATTCCAACCTCCGGCGCCCGACAAACCGGCTCGCAGGCGTTCCTGCACCCGCCGCTCGCGGCGCGACTATCGTCGCGCGCCGTGGTTGACACGACGATGGGCCGCATCGTGCAGCGCCCGAGGGCGATCGCGAGCTGCGTCGCCGCGCTCGCGGCCGCGGCGCTCGCCGCACCGTCGGGCGCCCCGGCGCAGACGTCGTGCCCCGGCGCATCGCCCGCCTGCCCGTACGTCGCCGTCTCGCAGATCGGCCAGCGCGCCGGCGGAGTGCTGCGCTTCCCGCAGTCGGTGGCGATCGGCCCCGACGGCTCGGTCTACGTCGCCGACCAGTCCTCGAGCGTCGTGCAGGTCTTCGGCCCCGACGGCACGCTGCGCCGCGAGGTCGGCCGCGCCGGCACGCGCCCCGGCGAGCTGACCTCGGTCGGGGCGATCACGGTCGCCGCCGACAACACCCTGTTCGTCGCCGACGGCGCCAACCGGATCGACCGCTTCGATGCGGCCGGCAACCTGATCGGCTCGTTCGGGCGCCGCGGCACCGGCGTCGGCGAGTTCAACTTCGGCAAGGGCGGCGGCAACGACGCGCCCGCCGGCGGCGGCCTGACGACCTCCGGGCATCTGCTGTTCGTCTCCGACAGCCTCAACAACCGCCTGCAGCGCTTCAACCTCGACGGCTCCGGCGGCGTCGAGATCGTCCCGCCGGGCCTGCTGAGCAACCCGCGCGGCCTGACGACCCGCGGCCGGCGGCTGATCGTCGCCGACGACAAGAACCACCGCCTCGTCGTGATGGACTTCGGCGGACGGGTGATCCGCACGGTCGGCAGCGGCCAGGGCGCGCGCGGCAACCAGTTCAGCTTCCCCTTCGGCGTGACGGCCGATCCGCAGGGCCGCGTGTTCGTCGCCGACGACATCAACCAGCGCGTGCTGCGCTTCGGACCGCAGCCCGACTACAAGTACCGGGCGCGCTGGGGCCACTACGGCACGGGCCCGGGCCAGCTCGCCTACCCGCGCGCGATCGCGTCGGACGCGAGCGGCGCGCTGTACGTGACGAACACCGGCAACGACCGCATCGACGTCTTCAACCGCTCGGGCCGCCTGCTGCGCTCGTGGGGCGTCTCCGGCCGCGGGGCGGGACAGCTCAACACGCCGCTCGGCGTCGCCGCCGACGCCAACGGGGTGCGCGCGGTCGCGGACTCGATCAACGGAAGGATCGAGCTGCTGCATCCCGACGGAACCAACGCCTCCAGCTGGGGCTCGCCCGCGCCCGGGCCGACGATCCTGCGCCGGCCGGTCGCCGTCGCCTTCGACTCCGCCGGCGACGCCTACGTGCTCGACCAGCGCCGTGCGCGGATCTTCGTCTTCGCGCGCGCGACCGGCCTGCCGGCGCGCACGATCGCCGCCCAGGGCAGCGGGCCCGGGCGCCTGCTCGACCCCTCGGCGATCGCGATCGACTCCGGCGGGGTCATCGCGGTGGCCGACACCGGCAATCGCCGTGTCGCGCGCTTCTCGACCGGCGGCGACTACCTCGGCGCGTGGACGGGGCTGGGCACCGTGCGCGGCGTTGCGGTGACGCCCGACGGCTCGCGCACGTACGTCAGCGCGACGAACAACCGCATCACCGTCCTCGATGCGCAGGGCGGCCAGGTCGCCCAGTTCGGCGGAACCGGGCGCAAGCTCGGCAAGCTCTCGGCGCCCGCGCAGATGGCGCTGGACGCCGGCGGCAACCTGTGGGTGGCCGACCGCGGCAACAGCCGCATCCAGCGCTTCGGGCCCAACGGCGAGCGCCTGGGGACGTTCGGCGAGCGCGGGATCGGCCCGGGCCAGTTCATCAATCCCACCGGCGTCGCCATCGACTGCTACGGCACGCTGCCCGTCACCGACACCCGCAACAACCGCGCGCAGCAGTTCGCACTCGCCGCGCCGCAGGCGCCGCCCTGCGTCGCGCTGCCGCCGATCGGCGACCCGCCGCCGCCCAAGGCGCCGACGCTGCCGCCGCCGCTGGGGCCCGAGCTCACGGTCAAGGTCCTGCGCACCGGCAGGCTGTTCAGCACCCGCGTGCTGCCGCTGCGCGTCGGCTGCGACACGATCTGCACGGTCGCCGTCACCGGCACGCTGACCGAGCGGCGCAAGCCCCGCCGCCGCAAGCGGGCCGTTTCCGTCAGCCTGCGCCCGGCGACGGCGCGACTGGCCGCGGGCGAGTCGAAGATCGTGCGTGTCAGGCTCACGCGCGCGCAGGTCGCGCGCCTGCGCACGGCGATGAAGCGCCGCCGCGCGCTGACCGTGACGCTGCAGGTCGAGGCGACCGCCGACGCCGGCGAACCGACGACCGTTAGCCGCAGCTTGACGGCCGTGCGCTAGCGACGCCGACCCCGAGGTTGCGCTGCCGCCTCGATCAGCGGCTCGGTGCGCGGCGGGACCTGGCGCGTCAGCACGATGTAGCTCGTGCAGCGGCGGATCGCCGGCGTGGCGGTCAGCGTGTTGACGATCTCCTGTAGATGCTCGGTGTCGCGCGCGACGACGCGGCAGATGAGGTCCTGGGGTCCGGATATCGCGTCGGCCTCGAGCAGCTCGGGAATCGACTCCATGACGGCGACGGCGGCGGCGAGCTCGCCCTGGGCGAGCTCGATGAGGACGAAGGCGCTGATCGGATAGCCCATCGCGGCCGGGTCGACCTCGGGGCCGTGACCGGTGATGACGCCGCGCGCCTCGAGCTTGGCCAGGCGCGCCTGCACGGTCCCGCGCGCGACGCCGAGCTGGCGCGCGATCTCCAGCAGGCCGACGCGCGGGAGTCTGCGCAGTGCGGTGATGAGGCGGGCGTCGAGGCGATCGATGGTCAAGTTGACCAGTATCTCAAGTGCTCCGGCGTATCCTTTGACCTAATTGACCTGCTTTTCTGAACAGACTTGCAACGGCGCTCGAACTCGCCCACTGTGCGTGGACGAGAGAGGAGCACCCGTGTTCGAAGAAGCCCAGCTGTACTCGCCGGTGACGACCGGCGCGGGCGGCGAGGTCACCGTCCACCTCGACGCCGGCCATCCCGGCGCCCACGATCCCGACTACCGCCGCCGGCGCAGCGAGATCGCCGCCGCCGCGCTGGCGTGGCGCCCCGGCGAGCGCGCGCCGTGGATCGACTACGAGCCCGCCGAGCAGGAGGTGTGGCGCACCGTCCGTCGCGAGCTCGCGCCGCTGCACGAGCGCCACGCCGTCGGCGAGTACCGGGCGGCGCTCGCGCGGCTCGACCTGCCGCAGGACCGCGTGCCCGGCCTCGACGAGGTCAGCGCGCGGCTGGTCGCCGGCAGCGGCTGGAGCTACGTGCCCGCCGCCGGGCTCGTCGACCTGCGCACGTTCTACGGCGCGCTCGGCGACCGGATCTTCCACTCCACGCAGTACGTGCGCCACCCCGCGATGCCGCTGTACACCCCCGAGCCGGACATCGTCCACGAGGTCGTCGGCCACGGCCACCTGCTCGCGACGCCGACCTTCGGCGAGCTGCACCGCCGCGCGGGCGCCGCCGCCCGGCGCCTGCGCGACGAGTCCTCGCTGCGCTTCCTGTCGCGGGTCTTCTGGTTCACGCTCGAGTTCGGCGTCGTCGTCGAGGCCGGCGAGCTGCGCGCCTACGGCGCCGGCATCCTGTCGAGCTACGGCGAGCTGGGCCAGTTCCGCGAGATGGAGATGCGCCCGCTGAACCTGCGCGAGATGGGGACCGCCGAGTACGACATCACGCACTACCAGCCGGTGCTGTACCGCGCCGGCTCGGTCGCCGAGATCGAGGCGGTCGTCGGGCGCTTCTTCGACACCTGCACCGACGAATCGATCGAGGAGCTGTGCCGTGAGCACGCTGCCGCTTGACCCCCACGCCGCGGGCGGGCGGGAACCCGATCCCCGCGACGTCATGCCGCTGCACGGCATCGATCACGTCGAGCTGTGGGGCGGCAACGCCGCCCAGGCGGCCTACTACTTCACCCACGCCTTCGGGTTCACGCAGGTCGCCTTCGCCGGCCTGGAGACCGGTCTGCGCGACCGCGTCTCGCACGTCCTGCAGCAGGGTCGCATCCGGCTGGTGCTGACCGGCGCGCTGCGCGACGACACGCAGATCGCCGTCCACCAGCGTCGCCACGGCGACGGCGTCAAGCGGATCGCGCTGTCGGTGCCCGACGCCGGCGCGGCCTACCGCACGGCGGTGGCGCGCGGCGCGCGCGGCCTGCGCGAGCCCTACGAGCTGCGCGACGCCGACGGGGCGGTGCGCCTGGCCGAGATCGCCGCCTACGGCGACACCGTGCACCTGTTCGTCGAGCGCGCCGACTACGCCGGCACGTTCCTGCCCGGCTTCGCCGGCGTCGCGCACGACGGCGACCACCCGACCCAGCCGGGGCTGCTCGCGGGCATCGACCACGTCGTCGCCAACGTCGAGCTCGGCGAGATGGAGCGCTGGGTGAAGTACTACGAGGACGTCTTCGGCATGACCGAGCTCGTCCACTTCTCGGACGAGGCGATCTCGACGGAGTACTCGGCGCTGATGTCGAAGGTCGTCACGAGCGGCGACGGCCGGGTGAAGCTGCCGATCAACGAGCCCGCCGAGGGGGCGCGCAAGTCGCAGATCGACGAGTACCTCGAGTTCTACGGCGGCCCGGGCGTACAGCACATCGCCGTCTCGACGACCGACATCGTGCGGTGCGTCGAGGCGCTGCAGGCGCGCGGGGTGCGGTTCCTGCGCACGCCGGAGTCCTACTACGACGGGGTGCCCTCGCGGGTGGGCTCGATCGACGAGTCCGTCGACGACCTGCGGCGCCTCGGCATCCTCGTCGACCGCGACGACGAGGGCTACCTGCTGCAGATCTTCACCAAGCCGCTCGGCGCCCGCCCGACGATCTTCCTGGAGATCATCGAGCGCCACGGCGCGCGCGGCTTCGGCGAGGGCAACTTCAAGGCGCTGTTCGAGGCGATCGAGCGCGAGCAGGCGCTGCGGGGGAACCTGTAGCCATGCGCTACGTGTCGTTGGGAGACGTTCCCGGCAAGCGCCACACGCAGGTGCGCGATCCCGACGGCGGCGCGCTGCTCGTCGAGGAGGTCATGGGCTACGAGGGCTTCTCGGGCAACGAGTCGATCCTCTACCACCTGCAGTCGCCGTGCGACGTGACCGAGGTCGGCTCGTTTCAGCCGATCGCGCTGGAGGAGTGGGTGCCCGGCGCCCACGTGCACCGCCTGACGCAGACCGCGCCGCTGCCGCCCGGCGGCGACCCGGTCTTCGGGCGCCGGGTGCTGATGTTCAACGACGACGTCGAGCTGGCGATCTGCAAGCCGACCGACGAGCTCGACGCCTTCTACCGCAACGGCGAGGGCGACGAGGTGGTCTTCGTCCACGAGGGCTCGGGCGTCTTCGAGACGATCTTCGGCACCCTGCCCTACCGGCCGCACGACTACGTCGTGATCCCACGCGGCACGACGTACCGCGTGCGGATGGACGACCGGCCGCAGAGCTGGCTGACGTTCCACACGCCGGGCGAGATCGAGACCCCCAGCCGCTACCGCAACCGCTACGGCCAGCTGCTCGAGCACGCGCCGTTCTCCCAGCGCGACTTCCACCCGCCGGTGCGGTTGGAGACCCACCGCTCGCGCGGCGAGTTCGAGCTGGTCGTGCGCGCGCGGCGCGGCCACCAGCGCTTCGTCCTGGACTACCACCCGTTCGACGTCGTCGGCTGGGACGGCTACGTCTACCCCTACACCTTCAACATCCACGACTTCGAGCCGAAGTCCGGGCGCCTGCACCAGCCGCCGACGGTCCACCAGACCTTCCAGGGCCCGAACTTCGTCATCTGCTCGTTCTGCCCGCGCAACCTCGACTGGGATCCGCTCGCGGTGCCGATCCCCTACCACCACTCCAACCTGCAGTCCGAGGAGGTCATCTACTACGTGGACGGGCGGTTTGGCTCGCGGGCGGGCGTCGGCGCGGGCGCGCTGACCCTGCACCCCAGCGGGCTGCCGCACGGACCGCAGCCCGGCCGCGTCGAGGCCTCGCTCGGGACGACGCGCACCGACGAGCTGGCGGTGATGTGCGACACGTTCCGCCCGCTGCGGCTGACCGCGCTCGCACGCGAGCTCGACGACCCGGGGTACGCGCTGAGCTGGCACGCCGGGGCGCGGGCGCCGGCCTGACGGGACGGGTCCGCCTGCCCTCGTGATGCTCATCGGGGCGTCGCGAACCTGCAGCGCGGGCCGGGAGCGCCGGCGATGCGCGCGTCGAGCGTGACGAGCGTCGAGTCGATGAGCTCGGCGAGCGCGACGTAGCTGGCGTCGTAGACGGACAGGTTGCGACGCAGTTCCCATGTGCGTCGGGCAAGCAGCTCGTACGGCCAGGGCTCGATCGCCAGGTCGAGCAGATCGGCGTGCGCCTGCGCGGCCTGGTCGCTGCTGATGTCGCCCGCCAGCTCGTGTCGACGGATGATGTTCGAGGATTCGAACGCGACGAGGCTCGGAGCGGCGAGGTCTGCTCCCGCGAGGGTCTGCGCCGCCCAGCGGCCGTCGGGGCCTGCATCGAGCAGCAGCGCGACGAGCGCCGACGCGTCGCAGACGAGGCGTGTCCTCACCGCCGGTCGGCGTCGCGTGCGGCGAGGATCGACTCGGCGTCGACTCGCACGCCGGTCGCGTCGATGCGCGCACGGGCGCGCGCGATGACGTCCTCCGCGAGCGGACGCGCCGCGGCGTCGATCAGCATGCCCCGCAGATACTCCTGCAACGACTTGCCGGCGCGGGCGGCGCGCGCGGCGAGCTCGTCGCGCACGTCGTCGGGGACGTCGCGAACTGTGACCGACACGGAGATGCAGCGAATCTAGCAGCAGCGGCACTGATTTGCAGGTATCAGCGGCTCTGGCCAGCGCCCGGCGGCTGGGAATCGCGCGCCGTGCGCCCGCCACGGGCGGTGGCAGGTACGGTGCGCGTGATGCGCCGGGCCGAGGACACGACGCTCCAGTGGGGCGTCGTGCGCGTCGGCGGCGGCGAGCCGCTCCCGGCGCTGCGGCGCGGCGCCGACATCATGGTCGCGGCCGAGCTGCCGGTCGGCACCGACCCCGACCTGCGCCGCACGCTGCGCGCCCCGGTGCTCAACGAGCTCATCGAGCTCGGCCCGAGCGCCTGGCGCGCCGTCGCCGAGGCCGCCGCCGACGCGCCCGCGGCAGCGCGCGTCGCGGTCGCCGACGTCACCCCGGTCCTGCCGGTCCGCGTGTCCGACTTCGTCGACTTCAACGCCTCGCTCGAGCACGCGACGAACTTCGGGCGCATCTTCCGCCCCGGCACGCCGCCGGTGCGCGCCAACTGGCGCCACCTGCCGGTCGCCTACCACGGCCGCTCCTCGACGATCGTCGTCAGCGGCACGCCGGTGCGCCGCCCGCGCGGGCAGATCGCGCCCGGCCGGCTCGCCCCGACGCGCGAGCTCGACCTCGAGTGCGAGGTCGGCTACGTCTGTGGTCCAAGCGCCGCGGGGCCGATCGCGATCGACCGCGCCGAGGAGCACATCTTCGGCGTCGTGCTCGTCAACGACTGGAGCGCGCGCGACATCCAGCGCCTGGAGTACGAGCCGCTCGGACCGTTCCTCGGCAAGTCGTTCGCCACGTCGATGTCGGCGTGGATCACGCCGCTGCACACACTCGCCGCGGCGCGCGTCGCGCCCGCGGCCCAGGACCCGGCGCCCGCCCCCTACCTGACCGCACGCGAGCCGTGGCTGCTCGACGTCGAGCTCGAGGTCG
>DASZOA010000472.1:0-1946 GCA_035551055.1 Solirubrobacteraceae bacterium | reverse complement strand
TCAGCGACCGAGCGCGCGGCGTCGTGCGGCTGCAGCTCGAGTACGACCGCGGCGGGCAGACGCGGATCGTGCGCTTCCGGGCGCCGATCGCCGACGGCCGCTGGTCGCTGAGCAGGCAGCTGTCGCCGACGGTGCTGACGGCGATCGCCCAGCGAAGCGGCGTGGTGCATTCCTACACGCTGTTCACCGGGTACTTCGAGCAGCGCATACGCGGCGAGATGCGCTCGTTCCAGGTCCTCGGCAGCCGCTGAGCCGCCGCCCGAGCTCGAGACGATCGCCTCGCTGCCGCTGATTGGCGGAGCCGTCGCGGCGTCGCGGCTTGCCGACGGCTCGACCGTCACGCGAAGCCGTCGGGGCGTGGCCGCGCAACCACGCGACATCGGTGAACGTTCGCGATACGGTCGCCGTGTCCACCGCTAGGAGGTAGATCATGAAGGTCGTCATCATCAACCGCCCGAAGTCGGCGCCCCCGCTGGAGGCGATGCCCGCGCTGATCGCCGGCGTCGGCGCATGGGTCGAGAAGTACGGCCCGCGAATGGAGGCGCTGTACTTCTTCGCGGCCGGCGGGGGCTTCGGCGTGCTCGACGTCGAGGACTCCGCCGAGGTCTTCAAGATGATGGCCGAGTACCCGTTCACGAACTACGCGGACGTCGAGGTTCGCGCCGTCGTCGGCCCCGAGACCGCCGTGCAGGCGCTGCAGGAGGTGCACGCCGCCGCGAGCAGCGCCGGCTGAACGCGCGTCAGCGCGTTCCGTTGCACGCCGCCAGGAAGCGCTCGTGCAGGCGCGTGTCCTCGCCGAGCTCGGGATGGAACGCGACGACGAGCAGCGCGCCCTGGCGCGCGGCCACGGGATGTCCGTCGACCGCCGCGAGGATCTCGACGTCGTCGCCGTGGTCGGCGATCCACGGCGCGCGGATGAAGACCGCACGCACCGGCCCGCCGTCGACCCCGGCGATCTCGACGTCGGCCTCGAAGGAGCGCACCTGGCGACCGAACGCGTTGCGCCGCGCCTCGATGTCCATGACGCCGAGGTGGGCGCGGTCGAGCATGATCAGCCCGGCGCACGTCCCGAGCACCGGCGTGCCGCGCCCGACGAGCTCGCGCAGCGGCTCGGCGAGCCCCTCGCGCTCGACGCCGAGCGTCATCGTCGTCGACTCTCCGCCCGGGATGACGAGCCCGTCCAGCGCCTCGAGGTCGGCCGGCACGCGGACCTCGCGCACGTCGGCCCCGAGCCGGCGCAGCATCCGTGCGTGGGCGGCGAAGCCGCCCTGGAGCGCGAGCACCCCGACGAGCATGTGCTACCAGCCGCGCTGGGCGAGCAGCTGGTCGTCGCCGAGCGCGCGCGACTCCAGCGAGTCCATCGCCGACCCGAGGCCCGTCGAGGCCTGCGCCACGCGCAGCGGATCGGCGAAGTGCGTCGTCGCCTCGACGATCGCCCGCGCTCGTCGCTCCGGATCGGCGGACTTGAAGATGCCCGAGCCGACGAAGATCCCCTCGGCGCCGAGCTGCATCATCAGCGACGCGTCCGCCGGCGTCGCGATGCCGCCCGCGCAGAACAGCACGACCGGCAGGCCGCCCTCGTGGGCGACGCCGCGGACGAGGGCGAGCGGCGCGCCGAGCTCCTTGGCGGCGGCCGGCAGCTCGGTGTCGTCGAGCGTGCCGAGGCGGCGGATCTCCGAGCGGATCGCGCGCATGTGGCGCACCGCCTCGACGAGGTCGCCGGTGCCCGCCTCGCCCTTGGAGCGGATCATCGCCGCGCCCTCGCCGATCCGCCGCAGGGCCTCGCCGAGGTTCGTCGCGCCGCAGACGAACGGGATCGAGAAGTCCCACTTGTCGATGTGATTGTGCTCGTCGGCGGGCGGCAGCACCTCGGACTCGTCGATGTAGTCGACCTCGAGCGCCTCGAGCACCTGCGCCTCGCCGATGTGGCCGATGCGGGCCTTGGC
>DASZOA010000471.1:0-10261 GCA_035551055.1 Solirubrobacteraceae bacterium | reverse complement strand
AACCGCGTCCGGATGCGTGCGACGCTCGTCGGCGTCGACGATGTCGTCGGCGGCGCACAGGTCACGCTGAAGCTGACCTTCGAGGGCGAGGGCGCGCTGAAGCCGGTCTGCGTCGCCGAGCAGCTGACGCGCGTCTACACGCGCTAGGGTCGCCGCGGGACAGCTCCTCGCCGGCGCTCGGGCGCGTGCCCGCCGCGCCGCGGGCCCTCGTCGGGCGCGGCTGGGGCGAATCTCACTCGCTATCCGAGCACGATTCGCCCCACCCGGACACGGCGCGGCAGACTCGCGTGCCCGGCTGCGCGGACGGGTGGCCGGTCGGTGATCGGTCGCACGCGCTGTGCCGGGCCAACCGCTGGCGCTGGAGATTTCTGGCGAGGCGGGAGCGGGCCAGCTACCGGACGAGCACCGTGGGGCCCGCCTCGCCGCCGTACAGCACGCGAAACAGGCCGCGCAGGCGAACGCGCGCGACATAGCGCCCGCCGGCGCGCAGCGGCACGTCGAAGCGCGTCACCCAGCGCTTGCCGTCCCAGCGCTGCACCGTGACGCGGCCGTGTCCCGGCGCGACCGGGGCCACGCGCCCGACGACGGCGCCGACGGCGGGGGCCAGCGCCGCCGCGCGCGCGAATCCCGGCAACGCGCCGCCGGCCGGCGACGGGGGGGACGCCGGCGCATCGCCGTCGTCGCGCCTGGCGCGCGCCGTGATGACCGTGAAGCGCGCCCACGTGTCGTAGAGGTCGAGCTCCCTGCGCAGCGTCGGGCCGCTGACGGTCGTGCGCCCGCGCGTGCCGACGATCTGCGCGCTGACGACGCGCGGCGACGAGCCGCGGCGCAGCACCTTGATGCGCCGCAGGCGCCCCTTCACCAGCCGGCCGAGACGCCGCTGAGCCGAGCGCAGGCTCATCCGCTTGACCCAGCGATGGCGCGGCGAGGCGCTGTCGTAGGGATCCTCGACCGACCGCAGGTAGGGCGTCGGCGCGCTGCCGAGGAAGGAGTTCTCGACGTCCTCCGTGCGCCCGCCCGAGGTCGAGAAGTAGTAGGTGACGATCGGCCTGCCCCCGAAGGTGACGACCTCGCCGCGCGTGGCGGCGACCGCCGCGTCCGTGGGGGCGGTCTCACCGGAGATCCCGTTGTAGACCTGCGAGCGCGTGTCGGCGTACTGGTCGAAGCCGTCGCCGGCCTTGCTCGTCGCCAGCGCGTACGTGCGCGCCGCGACCGCCTGGGCGCGCAGCGCCTCCTGCGGCCAGGACGAGGGCATCTCGCCGGCGACGACGCCGCGGATGTAGTCGTCGAGCGCGAGCGCGTTGATCGCCGAGATGCCGCCGAGCGACGAGGCGCGCAGCTGCAGAGCGCCGCGGTAGCGCCCGTCGATCGCCGCGAAGCCGCTGCGCCCGTTGATCTGAAATCCGCCGCCCGCGCCGGTGATCGCCAGCGGCGACGCGTAGCTGCCGAGCTCGCGGCCGCCGATGCTGTGCAGCTTGACGGCGCCGCTCAGCCCGCGCGTGGCGACGTAGCGCCGGCGCGGATCGAGCCGGCGCACGCCCGCCACGGCGGCTGCGTTGGAGAACACGATCCGCCCGGCGGTCTTCAGCAGCACGCGCGCCTGTCCACCGCCGCCGCCGAGCCTGCCCAGTCGGGTGCCGGTGTAGTAGTGGCCGAGGATGAAGGCGTGGTCCCTGCCGCGCTCGGCGAACCCGTACGCGCCGTACTGGCTCATCCCGACGCCGTGACCGAAGCCCGCGCCGCGGACGACGAGGCTGGACGCTCCGCTCGCCGGCGCGGCGGACAGCAGCGCAAGCAGCGCCGCGAGCGGGAGCGCCGAGCGTCTCATCGCCTGTCCTGACACGCCATCGTGGCGCGAGTTGCGTCGGCTGGACTCGAGGGTACGCATTCGTGCGCGTCCAGCGTAGAGACCCGAGGAGGAGGCGGTGATCCGCCCATGAGCACCACGACGAACCGACCCGCCGCCGAGCAGGCCGTGCTCGACGCCGTGCCGAAGCAGCTGTACATCGCCGGCGAGTGGCGCGACGGCGCCGGCGGCGAGACCGTCCGCGTCGACGACCCGGCGACGGGGGAGACGATCGCGCAGGTCGCCGACGCGACGCCCGACGACGCGCTGGCGGCGCTCGGCGCCGCGCACGACGCCTGGTACGGCGGCTGGCGCGACAGCGCCCCGCGCGAGCGCTCGGACATCCTGCGCCGCGCCTACGAGGCGATCGTCGATCGCACCGACGACCTGGCGCTGCTCATGACGCTCGAGATGGGCAAGCCGCTGGCGGAGTCCAGGGCGGAGGTGACCTACGCGGCGACCTTCCTGCGCTGGTACGCCGAGGAGGCCGTGCGGCTCGACGGCCGCTTCACCCAGCACGAGGCCGGCAGCGGCCGCCTGCTGACGATCCGCCAGCCCGTCGGGCCGTGCGTGTTCATCACGCCGTGGAACTTCCCGCTGGCGATGGGCACGCGCAAGATCGGCCCGGCGATCGCGGCCGGCTGCACGATGGTCGCCAAGCCCGCGAAGCTCACGCCGCTGTCGATGCTCGCGCTCGCGCAGATCCTCGAGCGGGCGGGCCTGCCCGGCGGCGTGCTGAACGTCGTCACGGCGCGCTCGTCGGGCGCGGTGATGGAGCCCGTCATCCGCGACCAGCGCACCCGCAAGCTGTCGTTCACCGGCTCGACCGAGGTCGGCCGCATGCTCATGGGCCAGGCCGCCGAGCAGGTCCTGAAGGTGTCGATGGAGCTCGGCGGCAACGCCCCGTTCGTCGTCTTCGAGGACGCCGACCTCGACGATGCGGTGGAGGGCGCGCTGGTGGCCAAGATGCGCAACATCGGCGAGGCCTGCACCGCCGCCAACCGCTTCCACGGCGCCGCGCCGGTGGTCGAGGAGTTCGCGCGCAGGCTGGCCGAGCGCATGGACGCGCTGAGGATCGGCCGCGGCACCGAGGAGGGCGTCGAGGTCGGGCCGCTGATCGACGCCGATCAGCTCGGCAAGGTCGCCGAGCTCGTCGACGACGCGGTCGGCCGGGGCGCGCGCGTGCTGTGCGGCGGCGAGCGGCTCGACGGTCCCGGCCACTTCTACCGCCCGACGGTGCTGATCGACGTGCCCGGCGACGCGCGCCTGCTCAAGGAGGAGATCTTCGGTCCCGTCGCGCCGATCCGGCCGTTTCGCTCCGAGGACGAGGCGATCGCGGCCGCCAACGACACCGAGTTCGGGCTCGTCGCGTACCTCTACACCCGTGACGTCAAGCGCGCGCTGCGCGTCATCGAGCGGATCGAGACCGGGATGGTCGGCCTCAACCAGGGCATCGTCTCCAATGCCGGGGCGCCGTTCGGCGGCATCAAGCAGTCCGGCATCGGGCGCGAGGGCGGACCCGAGGGGATCGAGGAGTACCTCGAGACGAAGTACGTGGCGATCGCCGCGGACTGATCGCGCGCTCGAAATCTTGCGTTCTGCGCCCCATCCAGGGGGAATGCGGGATGATCAGAGGACGACCATGCAGGGTGCTGCTCGAGCAGACGGCGCTTCAGACGGCCTCGGCGGGGACGAGCGCCGCACCCTCGCCTACCTGATCCTCACCGGCCTGGGGGTGCTGTTCGTCGCGATGGTCATCGTCGCGGTGACGTCGATAGGCGCCGGAGACGACGCGACGAGCGCGGCGAGCAAGCGCCAGGCCGAGCTGGCCAAGCTGCCGCCCTACTGGACGGTGCGCCGCGGCGACACGTACGTGCGAATCGCCCAGAAGACCGGCCTGACCGTCGAGGAGCTCGAGACGTTCAACCCGTACGTCGACCCGGCGACGCTCGTGCCGGGGCAGCGCCTGAAGCTGCGCAAGCGCGTGCCGCCGCCGAAACCCAAGCCGAAGGGTCCGAAGTGGGTCAAGCTCCGCCCCGGCGACTCGTTCGGCTCGGTCGCCGCCAAGACCGGCAAGAGCATCGATCGGCTGCGGAGGCTCAACCCCAAGCTCAAGGCCGAGTCGCTGCAGCCCGGCGACCGCGTCCGGGTGCGCTGAGGACCGCCGCGGCGGGCCCGCCCCCCGCCGCCAGCGTGCGATCGGCGGCGGAACGCTACATTCTGGCCGCCGCTGCGTTGATGCGGCAGGGCTTCCGCGCCCCGCCGCGCGACAGCGCGCGCACCGCGGCCGCAGGATCTTGTGAGAGACGATGACCGGGTTCGGGGTAACAAGACTGGGGGTGCGGGCCGTGATCGGCGGTCTGGCGTCGCTCGTCGCCGTGCTCGCGGGCATCCTCGTCATCGTCTCCTCGGCCGAGTCCGACGCCAGCTCGCCGGTCGTGCTCGCGCCGCACGGCGCTCCGCCGACGATCTACGCCGGCCCCGGCGACCGCGCGCAGCTCAACGGCCTGTGGCGCTTTCGCCGCGACCGCGAGAATCGCGGGCTGGACAAGGGCTTCCAGCAGGGCAAGTTCGGCGGCGAGCTCGTGCGCGTCCCGTACGTGCCCGACGCGACGAAGATCAGCGGCCGCCGCGGAATCGCCGTCTTCCGCGGCACGGTCGGCTGGTATCGGACGAAGCTCGACGTGCCCGTCGACGGCATCTACGCGGTCCGCTTCGAGTCGATCAACCACAAGGCGCAGGTCTTCGTCGACGGCAAGCGCGTCGGGACCCACACGGGGGAGTACCTGCCCTTCGAGGTGCGCGCGTTCCTGCGGGCCGGCACGCGCCACTCGCTCGTCGTGCGCGCCGACTGGCGCGGCCCGACCGCGATGAAGCGCGACGGCTGGCACCGCCTGTGGTTCAACTTCGGCGGCATCAACCGCGGCGTCAGCATCCGGCGGATCGGCCCGAGCGAGATCATGCACCCGAAGCTGCGGACGCGGCTCGCCGGCGGCGCGGCGCTCGTCGACCTGTCGGTGCACGTCCACAACAACGGCGATGCGCGGCCGCTCGGCGTCAGGGGCACGCTGGCGCGCGGCGATCGCAAGATCGCCTTCGAGTTTCCCGCCGAGGCGATCGCGCGGGAGGGCACCGAGGTGCTCGAGACGTCCGTCCGGGTCGACGACCCCGAGCTGTGGTCGCCGAGCGCGCCGAACCTCTGGGAGCTCGCGCTGGAGGTTCCCGGCGAGGCCGGCTACCGCGCCCGGGTCGGCCTGCGCGAGGTGCGCGCCGACGGCAGCCAGCTGCTGCTCAACGGCGCGCTCGTGCGCATGCGCGGCGCGTCGGTCCACGAGGACGTCTTCGGGCGCGGCGACGGCCTGCGCCCCGCCGATCAGGACCGCATCGTCCAGCAGCTCAAGGCGATCGACGCCAACGCGACGCGCGCCCAGCATCCGCTCGACCCGGGTCTGCTCGAGCGCCTCGACGCCGCCGGGATCATGATCTGGCAGGGGGTCGGGCCGACCGACGCCCCGGGCGCGTGGACGTCGCGCGGCGAACGCCGCGTGCGCGTCGCCAAGGACCGCGTGCGCAGGACGTTCCGCCAGACGCAGCTGCACCCGTCGATCATCACCTGGAACCTCGCCAACGAGGTCGCCGGCGGCGGCCATCCGAAGGGCCAGATCCCGTATGTCGACTCGATGGCCGAGGAGCTGCACCGGATCGATCCCAGCCGCCCGGTCGCGCTGGACATCTGGGGCGCGCACCCGCCACGCAGGACGTCGCGCATCTACCGCAACATCGACATGATCGGGTGGACGAACTACATCGGCTGGTACGAGGCCACCCACGCCCCGGGCTCCGAGCTGCGCAGGATGATCCGCACCCGCCTGTCGAAGCTGCGCTCCGTCTTTCCGAAGAAGGTCATCGCGGTGACCGAGTTCGGCGCCGAGGCCAACGGTCGCAACCGGACCACCGCGCCGGGCGGCTACGCCTTCCAGGCGCACCTGCTGGATCTGCACCTCTCGACGTACGCGGCGATCCCCAACCTCGCCGGCGCGCTCGTCTGGAACCTGCGCGACTTCGCCGTCGCGCCGACCTTCTACGGCGGCTCGATCAAGACGCAGGTCCCGAACATCAAGCTGCTGCGCGGGATCAACCAGAAGGGCCTGTTCGACCTGCGCCACAAGGCCAAGCCGTCGGTCGAGGTCGTCGGCCGCCGCTTCGCCGCCCAGGCCGCCGCGGACACCGGTTGAGCCGGGCGACGAGCGCGCGCACCGCCTCCGATAGCGTTGCAGGCCGGTGACCGACGACGCGGAGGGCGCGAGATGAGCGTGGCTGACGAGCAGCGGCTGTGGGGCGGCGAGACGGCCAAGGCGATCGAGAACTTCCCGGTCTCAGGCGAGCGCGTGCCGGTCAGCGTCGTGCGCTGGCTCGCCGCGATCAAGGGCGCCGCCGCGCGCGTGAACGCCGACCTCGGCAAGCTCGACGGCGACCTCGCCGAGCGCATCGCGCAGGCCGCCGCCGACGTCGCCGACGGCAAGCACGACGACCAGTTCCCGATCGACGTCTTCCAGACCGGCTCGGGCACCTCGACGAACATGAACGCAAACGAGGTCATCGCCAACCTCGCCGGCGAGGGCGCGCACCCCAACGATCACGTCAACCTGGGCCAGTCCTCCAACGACGTCTTCCCGAGCGCCGTCCATCTCGCCGCGCTCGACGAGGCGACGAACGCGCTGCTGCCCGCGCTCGAGCGTCTCGAGGCCGCGCTGGCCGCCAAGGCCGCAGAGTTCGAGGACGTGGTGAAGTCCGGCCGCACGCACCTGATGGACGCCGTGCCGGTGACGCTCGGCCAGGAGTTCTCCGGCTACGCCGCGCAGGTCCGCCTCGGCGCGCGGCGGGTACGCACCGCGCTGCCACAGGTGGCGCAGATCCCGCTCGGCGGCACCGCCGTCGGCAACGGGCTGAACACGCACCCGCAGTTCGCCGAGCGGGTCCGCGCGCTGCTCGCCGAGCGCCGCGGCCTGCAGGTCTCGCCGCCCGAGGATCCGTTCGAGGCGCAGGCCAACCGCGACGCGCTCGTCGAGCTGTCGGGCGCACTGAAGGTCGTCGCCGTGTCGCTGACGAAGATCGCCCAGGACCTCGCGCTCATGGGCTCGGGCCCGCGCGCCGGGATCGGCGAGATCCTCCTGCCCGAGCTGCAGAAGGGCTCGTCGATCATGCCGGGCAAGGTCAACCCCGTGATCCCCGAGGTGGTCATGCAGGTCGGCGCGCAGGTGATCGGCAACGACACCGCAATCACCGTCGGCGGGCTGCAGGGCAACTTCGAGCTCAACGTGCGCATCCCGCTCATCGCCCGCAACCTGCTGGGGTCGATCCACCTGCTGGCGACGACGAGCCGGCTGTTCGCCGACAAGTGCGTGGCGGGCATCGAGGCCAACCTCGACGGCTGCCGGCGCTCGGCGGAGTCGACGCTCGCGGCGGCGACCGCGCTGAATCCCTACATCGGCTACGACAGGGCCGGCGCGATCGTCAAGGAGGCGGCGCTGTCCGGGCGCATGCTGCGCGACGTCGCGCTCGAGCACGGCGTCGACGAGGCGACGTACGACGAGGCGATGGACCTGCGCAGGATGGCGCGCGGCTCGGCCGCGTAGGCGCTGCGACGCGCTGAAGTCCTCCAACCTCCTGCGCATGCGTCTCGCGTCGGCGCGAGGCGCTACAGGCAGAACGCGGTCAGCTCGCGCGCGACCCCGACCGGGTCGTCGTAGGCGATGAGAAAGCCCGTGACCGGCAGCACGCGCAGCTGCGCGTCGGGCAGCAGGTCGAGCGCCTCCTCGGCGGCCGAGAGCGGGTGGTAGCGGTCGCGATCGGCCCACAGCAGCAGCACCGGCGCGTCGAGCCGGGCGTAGGCCTCGAGCAGCTCGCTCTGCGCGCCCGCGGGCCAGCGGCGCACCCAGCGCGACCACGCGCGCGCGAGGTTGGCGTTTCCCGTCACGTCGGCGGTCGCGTGGCGGACGAGATCACGCGCGGCCGGGTTGCCGCGGGCGGTGAGCTTCATCCCGTGCTCGGGTCGGTAGGCCAGCCGCACGACGCGCCCGGCCGCGCGGTCGAGCCCGGGCAGCGCCGCGGCGCGCGCCAGCGCGCGCAGCGGGACCGGCAGCCGCGAGCGCGCCGGCGGGCGGTGCAGCCGGTTGGGCATGAGCACGAGCCTGGCGGGCGCGAGCTGGCCGGTGAGCACCGCGCGCAGCAGGATCTCGGCGCCCGCGCCGTGACCGCCGACGATCGGGTGCGGGCCGCACGTCTCGCGGCAGAAGGCGGCCATCACCTCGGCCAGCCAGTCCTGCGTGTACGGGTGGCGCGGGCGGTCCTCGGAGTCGCCGTGCAGCGGCAGGTCGGGCAGCACGAGCCGGAAGCGATCGGCGAGGTGCTCGACGAGCGGCGCGAACTCGCGGTGCGACAGCGCCGCGCTGTGCACGAGGCACAGGCTCGGCCCGACGCCCGCCTCGCGATAGGCGATCCGCGCCCCGTCGCGGTGGTGGTACAGCCGCAGCTTCATCCGCTGCTCCTGCCGGCCCGCAACCCGCGCCGCAGGGCGGCCTCGGAGGCCGCGCTCGCGCCGTCGCCGAGCGCGGCGAGCTGCTCGACGCGGCGGGCGAGCTGCCGCGTGTTGCCGCTGCCGGCCGCGGCGCCCGCCTGCACGGCGCCCGCCAGGTAGCCGAGCTGCACGGCGGCGGCGGGGTCGGAGCGCGCGGGGCCGCGCAGCGTGTCGGCGGCGCGCGTGAACGTGATCCCGAGCGACTGCAGGTCGCCGTCGGTGCGCGCGCGGCTGACGCAGGTCGACAGGCGCGTCCCGCCGGGCAGCGCGACCGCGTCGGGCGCGCTGCGCAGCGCGGCGACGATCGTCGCCGGGTCGCCGGTGCAGGCGGCCGGAAGGGGCTCCCGGCGCGACGAGCAGCCGGCCAGCACGAGCGCGAGGATCGCGGCGACGGACCAGCCGGGCATCGGCTGATCCTAGGTGCTGCGGCTGCTGCGCCCGCCGCCTTGCGCGCGGGCGCCACCCGCCGTCGGAGCCGGCCGGCCCTACTGCGAGGCCGGCTCGCCGGCCACCGCGCCGGAGCCGCCCGAGCCCGTCGCCGAGTCGGTCGCGACCGAGTCGGCGATGCGGCCCTCGATCGCCAGCTCGGTGTCGAAGTCGGCGGCGTCGGCGTGGCGGTACTCCAGCCCGCGCCCGGCGAGCAGCGAGGCGAGCGCCTCGACGAACCGCTCGTCGAGCTGGCGCCCGGCGACGCGCCGCAGCTCGGTCATCGCCTGAAAGGACGTCATCCGGTCGCGGTAGGTGTCCTCCGCGGTCAAGGTGTCGTAGACCTCCGCGACCGCCACGATCCGCGCGATCTCGGGGATCTCGTCGCCGTTGAGCCCGTCCGGGTAGCCGCGGCCGTCGATGCGCTCGTGGTGCGCGCGCACGATCTGCGCGACCGGGCCGTAGACGCCGAGGTCGCGCAGCAGCTCGGCGCCGAGCTCCGGGTGCTGATGGATCGCATCCCAGTCGTCGTTGATGAGCGTGCCGTGGCGCTCCATCACGCGGTCGGGCAGCGCGAAGCGGCCGATGTCGTGCAGCAGGCCGGCAGTGTGCGCGAGCTCGGCGTCGCGCTTGCTCATCCCGCACTCCAGCGCGATGTCACGCGCGAACGCCGCCACCGCCGCGCTGTGGCGCGCGGTGCGGCGGTCGCGCCGGTCCAGCGAGCGCACGAGCGACGAGAGCACCCCCCACGACAGCGAGGCGTACTGGGCGGTGCGCTCGCGGGCGACGACGACGAGCCGCGCCATGTACGCGAAGCCGACGAGGATGAGCACGACGAAGGCGCTCGCGGCGGTGCCGAACTCGGTGTAGACGCCGGCGAGCGCGAGCGTCAGCGCGACCGTCAGCGCCAGCGACGGGAGCAGCTCGCGCGGCGGGCTGAGCATCTTGCGCATGTCGTGGCCGTCGAGCAGCGCCATGAGCGAGCGCAGCACGACGAAGTTCAGCGCGAGGAAGCCGACCTCGACGACCGCGAGGGCGGCAACGTCGGCGGGGCGGTTGCCCATCGTTCCCGCGAGCGCGTCGAACGCGAACGCCGCCAGCAGTGCGGGCACCGCGAGCGCCGCGAGGTTGATCGGCAGCACCTGCGCGCGGTAGGGGCGGCGACCGAGCCAGCCGCGGCTGGCCCCGACCCAGGTAACGAGCTCCGTGACGACGACGATCACGAACACCGCCGCCGGCCCGAGGAAGACCGCGGCCAGGATGAAGCAGACGAACGCCCCCGATACGTCGATGGCGCCCTCCCACTTGGCCGCGCCGAGCACGGCTGCCAAGGCACACGCCGCGAGCACGAACGTCACGCCGTCGAGCAGGTTCTGCGGAGCGGAGACCGCGAGTGGGATCGCCGCCAGGAC